>NZ_JBANBA010000023.1:0-96327 GCF_059803475.1 Bradyrhizobium sp. UFLA05-89
CATACGGCGAAGGGAATGCCCCTCGACATGACCTTCCCCAAGGAAGGCGCGTTCACGGGCATCAACAGCATGACGGTGGTCAAGAATGCGCCCGAGCCGGAACTGGGAGCAGCACTCATCAACCGCATTCTCGAGCCGTCGGTTGCCAAGATGCTCTCTGAGCAGACGCTGAGTGCGCCCTCGGTCAGCGGCATCGACTTCAAGCCGGAGACGGCGAAGTTCCTCGCATATCCGGATACCAAGGCGACCGATCTCGGGCTCTTCACGCCGGATTGGAATTTCATCGTGCCGCGCCGCGGCCCCTGGCTGGAGCGTTACAACCAGGTCTTCACAAGCTAAGGCGGATAATCATGAGGTCCTCCGAAGTCAGGCTTGAACGTCTCAGCAAGGAATACAACCGCGTCGTCGCGGTCGATGAGGTGTCTCTGACGATCGAGCCGGGTCACATGGTGGCCCTGCTCGGTCCAAGCGGATGCGGGAAAACGACCTGCCTTCGCATGATCGCTGGGTTGATCCGCCCGACATCCGGTGATGTCCTGGTGAACAACGCGAAGATCACCGATGTGCCGGTGCATCGGCGCAACATCGGGATGCTGTTCCAGAACTACGCGTTGTTTCCGCACATGACGATCGAGGAGAACATCGCATTCGGCCTGCAGATGCGAGGGATCGCCAAGGCGGAGGCCGCCAAGAAGGTCGCCGCGGCGCTGAGCCTTGTCCAGCTTTCGAACTTCGGGAAGCGATATCCGACCCAGCTCTCGGGTGGCCAGCAACAGCGCGTTGCGCTCGGGCGAGCGCTGGTGATCGAGCCTGCGATGCTGCTGCTCGATGAGCCGTTGGGTGCGCTCGACAAGGGGCTTCGCGAAAGCATGCAGGTCGAATTGCGAGCCCTTCAGCGGCGACTGGGCCTGACCACGATCATGGTCACGCACGACCAGGACGAAGCCCTGACGATGGCTGACAAGATCGTCGTCATGCGGGACGGCAAGCTCGAGCAGGTCGGCTCGGCGACCGAGATCTATCAGCGGCCAGCCTCCAAATTCGTCGCGAAGTTCATCGGTGCCTCCAACCTGTTCGAGGGCAAGGTCGAGCAGCGCAACGGAAATGGCGCGATCATTCGCGTGTCGCAGGATCTGAAGCTCCAGGTCGATCAGGTACCGGCTTCTGCCGCGGACGTGATGGTCTCGATCAGGCCGGAAGCGATCATCGTCGAGGGAGCCGATCAGGTTGGTGCGGCGGATCGGCCAAACAGTGTGGCTGCGCGGATCGATCAGGTCGTCTATCGCGGCTTCGTCAGTCACTATTATCTGAAGACGGCGAGCGGTGAGCAACTGATTGTATTCGAGCAGAACCAGTCGCAGCAATCGGAGCTCCGCTACGCGGTAGGGCAGCAGGTCGTTGCGCGATGGAACGCACCGAGCAATCACGTCATTGCGCGGCACTAAAATTCGGGGTCGCAAGCCCGCGGATCATCAAACCGGATAGCGAGCGCAACTCATGCGCTCGCCGGCGTGCGCCCCGGTGCAGGCGGCAGGACATCTCGCCAGCAATCAATATCCCCTATACCCGCAGAGCGACAACGTGTTGGTTCGGCTCGCGCGGGTCATCTAGATTTGGGCGTAGCGGCCACGAGGCCGCGCGTCGATCTCCGGAGCGCTGTTTGTCGATCACCCACCGCGTTTCTCCCTTCATCGGCGTGCTCGAGAAGGACCCAAAGATCAGCTTGATCGGCACACTGGCCATGCTGGTGGAGGCGCCGGGGGAGTTCGACCTTGTTCAGCAGGGCCGCATCTGGTCGCTTGCCGATGTACTTTCGTCCTGGCCCAATGTCGAAGAAGCCGTCGTTGGCGTGACCAACGTCATGCTCACGTTTGTGCAGCCGCCGAACGACATCGGCGCGCTTGCAGCAGATATTATCGAGCTCTGGCATCGTTTGAGCCCGCGTAATGCGGACGGCAAGCTGATCGAGATTCCCGTCGTCTACGGCGGCGAGCTTGGCTTCGACCTGCCGGCGGTGGTGGCGCGCTCGGGATTGTCGGCGCAGGAAGTGATCAGGATCCACAGTGAGGGTGAGTATACCGTCTGTGCGATCGCTAGCTCCCCGGGATTCGGTTATCTCCACGGCCTCGATCCCCGCATCTTCATGCCGCGCAAATCGGTCCCCTCGCTCAACATGCGCGCGGGCTCGGTGACGATCGGCGGGATGCAGACCGGCGTTGCGGTGCTCACGAGCCCGAACGGCTGGAACGCGATCGGCTGGGCCGAGATCGCGATGTTCGATCCCCACAAGACACAGCCGTCGCTGATGGCACCGGGCGATCGCGTCAAGTTCAGAATCGATCGGATCGAACTGTGATCGAAATCCTGACCAGCCACGCGTTCAACACGATCCAGGACCGTGGTCGCCGCGGCGTGCGCCGCTTCGGTGTGAGTACGTCCGGCGCCATGGACCCGGTCGCTCTCGAAGCCGGCAACGCGCTTCTCGGCAACGATGGTGACGCCGCGGGCATCGAGGTGCAGACGTTTCCCTTCCGCCTGCGTTTCAATGCGGACATCTCATTTGCGCTCACTGGAGCTGATTGTGATGCGAGGCTGGGGCAGCGAGCCGTTCCGCCCTGGTGGCGGATGCGGGCGAGAGCAGGAGATGTCCTCACGATCGGCTCGCCCAAACGCGGTGCCCGCGTCTACGTCTCGCTCGAAGGTGGTATCGACGTTCCACCGGTGCTTGGCTCACGGAGCACGCATCTTCGCGCGGGATTCGGCGGATTGGACGGGCGTGCCTTGCAGTCGGGCGACGTCGTGCCGATCGGAAATCCGCGGCGGGACTCCTCGGGGCGCGTCGAGTTTGGTGCCGAGCCACCCGAGATCGCTATCGCGGAGTCCGATCCGCGGGAGGATCGCGTTCTGCGGGTGCGCGTCATCCGCGCTGGAGAGCACGACCTGTTTTCCGAGGAGATGCAGGCGATGTTCTGGTCGACAAGATGGAAGATCAGCGCGCAGAGTGATCGCGGCGGGTATCGGCTCAGCGGAGCGAAGCTGACATTGGCTGCACCGGTCGAGATGCGTTCGCATGGCGTGGTGGCCGGCGTCGTACAGGTGCCGCCGGGCGGTGAGCCGATCATCCAGATGAGCGACGCCAACACGGCGGGGGGGTATCCGAAGATGGCCGCGGTGATCCAGGCCGATCTGTGGCGCCTCGGCCAGGCGCGGTCGGGATCATTCATCGCATTCAGCGAGATCAGCTACCAGGATGCCGTTGCCGCCATGGCTCCCGTCAACGAGTACATCGGCAGGGTGCGCGCGACGGCCGATCTTTATCGAGCTCTTTGAGTGGAACTAAGCAACAATCAAGAAGGATGGTTCAAACATGAAAATCGGCATCAACTCGGACATGGGCGAAGGCTTCGGCAACTATCGCATTTGTGACGACGAGGCGCTCATGGGAATCGTCTCCTCCGCCAACGTGGCGTGCGGCTTCCATGCCGGCGACCCCATCATCATGGATCGCACGGTCCGCATGGCAAAGACCAAGGGGGTTGAAGTCGGCGCGCATCCGGGTCTGCCGGATCTGCTCGGATTTGGCCGCCGCGTGATCCAGATGGATGCGGCCGAGCTCGAGAAGCATATGGTCTATCAGATCGGTGCACTCCAGGGCATCGCGGCCAATGCCGGCCATCGCGTGACCCATGTCAGCTTCCATGCAGCGATGGGCAACATGGTGAACGCCGATCCGGATATGGCCGCCGTCGTCGCCCGCGCAATCGCAACCATCGATCGTGACTTCATCGTGTTCTCGCAGCCCGACGCCGCGATCGTACATGCCGCCCGCAAGGTCGGCCTGCGGGTGCTGACGCTCTTTCTTGCCGATCGTGCCTACGACGAGAACGCCCATCTCGTGTCCCGCAAGCTGCCCAATTCGGTCATCACCTCGTCGGAGGCAGTGGCGGAGCGGGTTCAGAGGTTTTTGGACAGCGGCACGGTGAAGACGATCGAAGGCAAATCGATCAAGGTCGAGGCGCGCTCGATTCTCATTCACAGCGACACTCCCGGCTCCGTCGATCTCGCGGCCACGGTGCGGCGTGTGGTGGAGCAGGGCGGCGGCGAGGTCGCCCCGGCGGCGGTGCTGGTCAACTAGCTGCGCGGGACCTCGCGGGCCCTCGCTCAGGTCGAGCTGGCCTCGACAAAGGGGCGAATTCTGGCGATGGGCGTTCCGTAGCCGACCATCGCGCCCGTCTCGGCGAGGACAGCATCGAGGATACCCTCGGCCGGAGAAAGAACCGGCGCATAGATCAGGCCAACCTTGACGAGGCCGACGATCGCGCCGGCCTCGATCCGTTGGCCCGATTCGACGAACGGCTTTGTCTGCCAGGGATGCCCGGCGAGGAAATGCCCCGCGATATCAGCCGTCGCGACGACGTGCGGATCCTCATGAGGGCTGGATGCTGCGACCGGCGCCGGCGAAGACCCGCCAGTCTCCACGACGAGTTTCAACGACTGGTCCTTGTCTTCGATCTCGATGGAGGCGACGCCGTATATCTCCAGGAGCCTGGCCAGACGTTCGATGTGGGATGCATCTATCGGCATCTGCGAAGCTCCTCGAGAAGTCGAACGTTGGTCCTGAGCCGGTCAAGATAGGCTGACATATCGGTCTCGGCAGCAAGCGCATCCGGATAGGCCGTTTGCTCGAAGCGCAGTCTACTGCCGAGCCTTGCCTGCCCGACGCGCCAAAGATCAGCCTTGATCACGGTTGCGATTTTCGGGTAGCCGCCGGAAGTCTGCGCATCGCGCATCTGGATGATCGGCTGTCCATTGGGCGGGATCTGGATGACGCCCGGGACGATGCCGTGCGACCGTTTTTCGATCGGTGAGATCGGTTTCACGGCGGGACCTTGCAGGCGGTAACCGTAGCGGTTGCTCTGCGGCGTGATCTTCCAACTGCTGCGCCAAAACAGGTCCTGCGTGGCGCCGTCGAACGCATCGTATTCGCCGGCGATCACGACCCTGACCGGGATATCGTCCTGCGCATCCGGCCGGGCGAGGGCGATGTCGGCCGGTTCGATCCCGAGTTCGCCGATGCCCGTTGCCGGGCTGGGCTCGGCGCATGGCAGCATATCCCCCGGCTGGAGAGGTCGCCCGTGAAGGCCGCCGAACTCACCGCGGAATTGGGTGCTCCGTGATCCCAAGACCACTGGCACGTCGATACCACCACTGACGGTCAGATAGCATCGTGCGCCACGAGGCATCGCCTTGAGGGTGAGAACGTCGCCGGCGCGTGCCTGCGACCGCCACCAGGGCGGGATCATTCGTCCTCCGATCTGGGCTTCGACCTCGGCGCCCGTGAGCGCAAAAGCCATGCTCTGGGAGAAACGGAGCTTGAACGGTGTCATCGGGATCTCAATGCCCGCGGCGTTCTCCTCATTGCCAAGCAGGATATTGCCGGCGCGCAAGGCGATGTCGTCCATCGCGCCCGAGGTGCCGACCCCGAACCGATATTGGTCGAAGCGGCCGAGGTCCTGGACACTGGTCGGGCCGAGGACTGACATGATCTCGATCAACGGATCACCCGTTCGATCTCGAAGCGGATGGTGTCGCCCGGCGCGAGCGCGGCCGGCGTCGGCCAGGATGAATCGAAGAACGTCCAGGTCGTGTGTCCGATGGCATGCCAACCACTGGGGCCCGGTGAAGCGGAGACCCCGGTCTGCGATCCACCGATGGACACCGAGCCGCCGGCGGAACGTTGCAGCGGCGTCTGACGGCGCGGCATCGTTATGCGAGGGTCCATGCCGCCGAGGTAGCAATAGCCGGGATGACTTCCCAGCGCGAACACGGTGTAGAGAGGCGCAGCATGGATCGATACCACGTCGTCAACGGACAGCCCGGAGTGTTCGGCAACGGCCTGGAGTGACGATCCGATCTCTCCGCCATAGGTGACGGGCAGCCTGATCTCGCGACCGCCGATCGCAAACTCCTTCGCTTCGTCCCATCCGTCGTTGAGGGCGGCGATCAGAGAGTCCAGTTCGCGGGGAGGTGTTTCGAAGGTCAGCATCAGATTGGTGATGCCCGGGATGGCTTCGCGGATTCCCGGCCACTTCGAAGCCGCCGCGGCGAGCGCCCAGATGCGTTGCTGGTGCGGCAGGTCGAACGTGCCGGGCGCCTCGAAAAGAAGAGCTGACGTGCCGAGCAGGCTGATCCGTGGTCGATCGCGAGCCGTCATTTCGCGGCTCTCCGCTCAGCCATCCAATGCTCCAGATGATGGATGTCGTAACCACCCCGGCAGAACGTTGGATCTGACAGAATAGCCTGATGCAGCGGAACATTGGTTCGAACGCCCTCGGCGCGTAGCTCGGAAAGCGCGACGCGTGCGCGTGCCAGTGCTTCGTCGCGGGTAGCGCCATGGGCGATGAGCTTGCCGATCAACGAGTCATAATGACGCGGAACATCGGCGCCGGTGACGATGTGCGAGTCGACACGGATGCCGATGCCGCCGGGAACATCCCAGCGCGTCACCGCGCCTGGTGAAGGTGCAAAGGTGATCGGGTCTTCCGCGTTGATGCGAAATTCCACGGCATGACCGCGCCGCGCGATATCCGCCTGCGAGATCAGCACCGGCTCGCCGCGTGCAATGCGGACCTGCTCCCTGACGATGTCGATGCCCGTGGTCATCTCGGTAACGGGGTGCTCGACCTGCACGCGCGTGTTCATCTCGATGAAGAAGAACTGCCCGTCTTCATAGAGGAATTCGAAGGTGCCTGCGCCGCGGTAGCCGATCCGCCGACAGGCTTCGACACAGCTCTCTCCGACTCGTTCGACGAGCGCGCGGTCGATGCCGGGGGCGGGGGCCTCCTCGACGACCTTCTGGTTCCTGCGCTGGAGCGAGCAGTCGCGGTCCCCGAGCCAAAGATGGTTATTGTGCTGATCGCACAGGACCTGAATTTCGATATGGCGCGGCTTTTCGAGGAATTTCTCGATGTAAACGGCGGCGTTCTTGAAGGCCTGGCTCGCTTCGGCGCGCGTCAGCGCGAGCGCGTCAGCGAGTTCATGCTCGGCGCGCACGATCCGCATGCCGCGCCCGCCACCGCCGCCTGCGGCCTTGATGATGACGGGATATCCGATCTCCCGTGCGATGGCGCGTACCCCGACCGGATCGTCGGGCAAGGCGCTGTCCGGGCCAGGCACGCAAGGAACGCCGGCCATCCGCATGGCTCGTTTGGCCGCGACCTTGTCGCCCATGATCCGGATACAGTCTGCCGGTGGGCCGATGAAGGTGAGGCCGGCCTGTGCGACCTTGTCGGCGAAATCAGCGCTTTCCGACAGAAATCCGTAGCCCGGATGAACCGCCTGCGCGCCGGTAACTTCCGCCGCGAGCAGGATCGCTGCAGAATTCAGATAGGTGCTGCTCGCCGCGGCCGGTCCGATGCAGAGCGCTTCATCTGCGAGCGCAACGTATCGCGCATTCCGGTCCGCCTCGGAGTGAATGACGACGGTCTTGAGGCCCATCGTCCGGCAGGCGCGCTGGATGCGAAGCGCGATCTCGCCGCGATTGGCGATCAGGACCTTGTCGAACATCAGGATGGGCCTGCAGGTCGGATCCGGAACAGCGCCTGTCCCGCTTCGATCTCGTTACCGTCCTCGGCGAGAACGGCCAGAACGACGCCGGATGTCTCGGCGGTGACGTCGATGAAGGTCTTCATGGCTTCGATGATGCATATTTTCTGGCCTGCTTCGATGGTGGTGCCGATCTCCACCAGCGGCGGCTCATTTGGCGCGGCAGCCCGATAAAACACGCCATGCATCGGCGCGGGTACGACGATCTCTTCGGCATCGGGCACGGCCGGCTCATGCCTGGGAACGCGCATCCCGTCTGATCCATGCGGGACACGAGGCGAGACCGGATTCGCCTCGCGCGGCACAGAGCCTTTCAGGATGCGGACGCGCGTCCCGTCTTGCGTCAGCTCCAGCTCCGCGATACGCGATCGCGAGACCAGATCGACCAGTTGCTCGATTTTAGCGAGGTCCACGGTCATCGCCCCTGTCTAGCGTATCGATATGCGCCTCTCGACCATCAGGTCGTGGTCTGCCGATGTCTCTGCGCGAAGTTGAGGCCGCCAACCACCTGCTGGGTCGGCAGCACCTCCATGAATGCGACGTTCATGCGCGCGGGCGAGCCGACCGCGAAAGCAATGGAATTGGCGATGTCCTCGGGCTGCAGCGCGTCGTAGTCGTCGAAAAAGCGACGCTTGGCCTCGGCAAGATCGCCCAGCAGCCGTCCGAAGACTTCCGTCTCCACGCGGGCTGGCGAAACTTCGGTCACGCGGACCCGGGTGCCATAGAGATCGACGCGAAGCTGCTGCGAGAGCGAATGGATGCCTGCCTTCGTTGCGTGGTACACGGTATTCCCCCCGCCGAAAGCATAATGGCCGGCGATCGACGAGATGTTGACGATGTGGCCACGGTCGCGCTTCGCCATACCGGGCGCGATCAGCCGCGTCAGATGCAGGACGGCGCGCAAATTGACGTCGATCAGGGCATCGACATCGTCAGGCGTGGTGTCCAGGATATTGCCACGCCGGGACTGGCCGGCATTGTTGACGAGAACGTCGAATTCGGCCGAATTTGCCAGCGCCGTCAGCGCTTCCAGGTCGCTGACGTCAACGGCGCAGGCGTGGCAACCGGTCTCGGCCGAGAGGGCCGTCAGCCGGTCCGCATCGCGCGCCACCGCATAGACGTCCAGCCCCTCGGCGCTCAGGCGGCGAACCGTCGCAGACCCGATGCCCGAGGACGCGCCCGTCACCAGCGCCGTTCGATAGTCTGAAAATCCCATTCGTTCGGCTCCTTCGTGCAGCGTTACCTATAGGCCCGGCGGGTTCCAGGTGGTAAGAATATTTCGTTCTAGTCCCATAGCCCCAGCGTATTGCTGCCGCCGTGATGACCTTGTTGTTGGGAACCCCGTATTGGATACGCGCCGCCTCGAAGCCTTCGTCAAAGTCGTCGATCTCGGAAGCATGTCGCGTGCGGCGAAACTGCTCAACATTGCCCAGCCGGCGCTGAGCCAGCAGATCGCCAGCCTGGAGGTCGATTTCAAGCGAAAGCTGCTGGACCGCAGCGCCCGGGGCGTCAGGCCGACCGACGCGGGGCAGATCCTCTACCGCTATGCCAAGTCGATCCAGCGGCAGATCGACGAGGCGCGGCGTACTATTCTGGAGAACCGATCGGGGCTGACCGGCAACGTTACGATCGGCCTGGCGCCCCTCAGCTCGGCGGCATTGCTCGCGATCCCGTTGCTGATGCAGCTACGTGAACGCTATCCCGGAATCGTGCTGCACATTTACGATAGTTCCGGGGTCATGCTCAGCGAAATGGTGCTGAAGGGCAGCATGGACATCGCCCTCCTGTACGGCGAACGTCCGGTGACCGGTCTCGATTACAAGCCGCTGATGCGCGAGCACTTTTATCTGGTCGCGCCCCGCAGCATGTATTCGAAGCAGGTGCCTCCGGAAGAGGTTTCGGCGGCGGAGCTCGCGCAATTCGACCTGCTTCTTCCATATCGAGAGTCCTTCCTGCGACAGGCGGTCGAACGGGTCTGCGCCGAGGTGGGACTCCGCCCGCGCGTCATCGCCGAGATTCATTCGCAATCGACTCTGTCCTCGGCGATCGCAGCCGGAATGGGTGCTGCCGTGCTACCCATGTCGATCGCAAAGGCATTGCCAAACCTCGATGAACTCAGCATTCGGCGGATCGATGCGGCGTCGGCGTCGCAGCAAATGTCGCTATGCATTTCCGACAACGTCGCTTTGTCCGATGCCGCATTCGCTGTCTACAAGATATTGCTCGAGATCATCGTCAAGAATTGGGGGCCGTTCGATTGCCCCTCCGACTCGGCTGCCGTCGCTAGTGGCAGCCCAACTTCGCCTCTGGGCGCTTCCAAGGACGAGCCATAACGAAATACGATGCGGCAATCCTAAAATCTGAAATTCTCCGACATGAGGCGGTCGACTATCTCAGGTGAAGCTCAGATTGCGGACCCTTGGAGGGATCATGGTTCACGTTGTCAGAACGTTCGATCGGCCTGCCGCTGACCTCGTCGAGCGCATCAAGCAATTTCCTCCATCCACCCTTCATGAAGCGCAGGGGCGTTCGGGTGCTCTGACGTCGCGGATCAAGCCGATCTATCCGGGAATGCGGGCCTGCGGGCCGGCGTTTACGGTGAGCTGCCACCCCGGCGACAACATGATGCTCATCACGGCGATCTCGCTGGCCAGACCGGGCGATGTGCTCGTGGTGAGCGCAGGTGACCATCCGGAGCAGGGCGGTTTCGGCGAGGTGCTGGCCACGGCCTGCGTCGCCAAGGGGCTCGCTGGCCTGGTCACGGATGCCGGCGTGCGCGATGGTCCGGCGATCCGCAACACCGGCTTCAATGTTTTCTCCTATGGGCTGTGCATGAAGGGAACCGTCAAGGAGACCCTCGGCTACATCAACCAGCCGATCGTCATTGGCGGCATCGCAGTCCGTCCAGGCGATATCGTCAGCGCTGACGATGACGGCGTGGTCATCGTGCCCAAGGAGAACATCGCAGACGTTTGCGTCAAATCCGCCGCACGCGAGGAAAAGGAAGCCGCCGTGATGAAAGCGCTCAAGGCGGGTGGCGACATTCTCGAATTGTCGGGCATTGGCAAGGTGCTCGAGGCCAAGAATTGTACCTTTGCCTGAGCAAGCAAACGACAATCGACTAGCACGCGGCTCCGGCAATCCGAACGTTAGAGCGTGACGTTCTGCGATAGATGCGGATCCATTGGCGCGACGCGACGGGCAAGGAGACTACATGCCGGCCTTTCTCGGCTCGGGTGAGCATCGTTACCGCGTCGTCGAGGACTGGGCGAAGCTGCCGGATGGCTGGCAGCTCACCGATGTCGCGTCCGTCGCGGTTGACAGCAAGGACCGCATCTACGTCTTCAATCGCGGCGCCCATCCGATGGTGGTGCTCGACCGCGAAGGCAATTTCCTGCGGAGCTGGGGTGAAGGGTTGTTTGCCCGCGCCCACGGCCTGCATATCGACGCCGACGATAATCTCTATTGCACCGATGATGGCGACCACACCGTGCGCAAATGCACGACCGACGGCAAGGTGCTGCTGACGATCGGCGTCCCCGAGAAGCCTGCGCCGTTCATGAGCGGCGATCCCTTCCATCGCTGCACCCATACCGCGCTGTCGCCGAAGGGCGAGATCTACGTCTCCGACGGCTACGGCAATGCCCGCATCCACAAGTTCACCCCGGACGGCAAGCTGATGATGGGCTGGGGCGAACCCGGCACCGATCCCGGCCAGTTCAACATCGTTCACAACATCGCCACCGACGCGGATGGTTATGTCTACGTCGCCGACCGCGAGAACCATCGCGTGCAGGTGTTCGACGGCAACGGCAGATACGAGACGCAGTGGAACAACCTGCACCGGCCCTGTGCGCTGTGCTGCTGTGGTGGAAGGAAACCAACCTTCATCATTGGAGAGCTCGGCCCCGCCATGCCGGTGAACCGCAAGGTGCCCAATCTTGGCCCGCGGTTGTCGATCGTCGATGCCAAGGGAAAACGCATCGCGCGGCTCGGCGGCGAAGATGGTCCGGGTGTCGCGAGCGGCAAGTTCCTGGCGCCGCATGGCATCGCGCTGGATTCGCAAGGTGACCTGTATGTCGGCGAGGTCGGCGTCACCGACTGGAAGACGAGCTTTCCCGACGATGAGATGCCGGCTGTCGTGCGCGCCACGCGCTGTCTGCAGAAGCTGGAGCGGGTGCAGGAAGGCTCCTAGCGTTCGGTGCCAGAATGCGAAAAGAACGGGTCGGCGCAGTCAGACCACGCGGGCGGTGACGGCCTTTCCTTCGATGCTTTGATGTTGCGATGCGGCGCGTGATAGCGGCCTTCCTATCCTCCTGGGCGAGCTGCGCGGGCAGACGAGCGAGCAGCCCATCTTTCCCGCGGCTCAAGATTTCTGTTGTTCGACCGATTTGGCGCCTCTAGCATCGCGCCAAAACAAGCGTTGAGACAAACCGCGCCGGGAGGACATGATGCGCTGCATTCGAGCATTTCTGCTGGTTGCGTGCGCGCTCGGCTCGCTGCTGGTGCCGCTGGCGGCTTCAAGCCGTGCTCAGGGCATTCCGCAAAACATCCCGAGAAAGGATTTGCTGATCCTGGAAAACCCGGAAGGAACCGTCAAGAACGCGGGCTGGTTCAACATCTGGGCGATCAATGCCGGATCGCAGTCGAACGGACTGCAGCAGGTCGGGCTCGATACGCTTTGGTACATCGATCCCGAGAGCGGCCTCGACGGTGTCTGGGACAATTCGCTCGCTGCCGACAAGCCGCAGTACAATGCCGACTTTACCGAAATGACGGTCAAGCTCCGCAGCGGCATCTTCTGGAGTGACGGGGTCGAATTCACCGCCGACGATGTCGTCTCGACGGTCACGACTCAGATCAAAAATTCGGGCATGCGCTTCAGCGCAGTGCTGGCGAGCAACGTCGCATCCGTGGCTGCACCGGACGCCCATACGGTTGTCTTCAAACTCAAGAAGCCCAATTCACGCTTCCATGCCAATTTTACGGTGCGCTGGGGGGCGGTGTGGATCCTGCCCAAACACGTCTTCGACAAGGTCGAAGATCCCGTCAAATTCGATTTCAACAAGCCGATCTCTCTCGGTGCCTACGTGCTGCACAGCTACGATCCGGACGGCAAATGGTACATCTGGCAGCTTCGCGAAGACTGGCAGCGCACCACGCTAGCGCGCTTTGGCAAGCCTGGTCCGAAATATCTCGCTTATGTCGATCCCGGACCGCCCGAGAAGCGGGTGATCGCGCAGCTCAACCACGAGCTCGACGTGATCCACGATATCGCGCCGGAGGGCATGTTTGCCCTGGCCAAGCAAAGCAAGACGACGCGGGCATGGTTCAAGGGCTTCCCCTATGGCCACCCCGATCCGACGCTTCCCGCCGTGATCTTCAACACCCAGAATGAGAGTTTCAAGAACCCAGACGTGCGATGGGCGCTGGCGCTGTTGATCGACATCAAGGCCGTGACCATGGCGGCCTATCGCGGTGCCGCCACGATATCGGCGATCGGCGTACCGCCGACCGGAACTCATCCGGCAACCTATCATGGGCCGATGGAGGAGTGGCTTAGGGCATTCGAGATCGATACCGGCAAGCGCAAGACCAAGCCCTACGACCCCACGATTGGCAGGCAGATCGCCGACATGCTGCGACCTTCCATGGGCGAACAGATCCCATCCGATCCTGCGGAGATTGCCAAGGCGTTCGGCAGGGGCTGGTGGAAGACCGATCCGCAGGCGGCGCAGGAACTTCTGGAAAAGGCAGGCTTCACCAAACGAGGCGGCACCTGGATGACGCCTGATGGGAAGCCCTTCAGCGTTCGCGTCATGGTCGAAGGGGATTTGCGCCCAGTGATGACCCGGGCCGGAACGATGATCGTGCAGCTATGGAAGCAGGCGGGCATCGACGCTAGGATCGATGTCGCGCAGGGAACGCTGCCCACGCGACGGGCGGCTGGCGATTTCGACACGTTCATCGGCTGGAGCGTCGAAACCTGGGGCGGCCACCAGGACTTGTCCTATTTCCTCGACAGCTGGCATTCGCAGTTCGTCGCCGAGCCAGGCAAACCGCAGCCGCTCCGCAACTGGCAGCGCTGGTCCAATCCCGCGCTCGACAAGATCATCGAGGAGATCCGGACGGTCGGCTTCGACGATCCGAAATCGATCGAGCTCGGCAAGGAGTACGTCAAGCTCGCCGTCAAGGAGATGCCCACCATACCGCTGATGGCCTACAACGTATTCACCGCAATGGACCAGACCTACTGGACCGGCTTTCCGACCGCGGAAAATCCCTACACCAACCCGGTGCCGAACTGGGGCAATTCGCGCTACATGTTCGTCAAGCTGAAGCCGGCCAGTTAAGACGCGATGATAGAAGAGCGATCGCATTTGCCGTGCCTGGCTGAACGACTTTGGCAGACAGCCCTGGGGCCCCCATGAGCGGATATCTCGCCTATGTGGGTCGGCGGCTCGGGCAGTTTCTGCTGGTTGTCTTCATCGGCATCAATATCGCTTATGTCGTCACGCATGCATCGCCGATCGATCCCGTCGAGCAGTCGATCTCGGCGGTGACCTCCTTCGGCAACACCGCCCCGGGGGCGATCGAGCAGATGCGCAACTCCTTGCGCGAGCTCTATGGTCTCAGCGGCACGCCTGTTGAGCAATACCTGTTGTTCTGGAAGCGGATCCTGCGCGCTGATTTCGGTCCATCGATGTCGGCGTTTCCGACCCCCGTCGGCACGCTCATCGGACGTGCGCTGCCCTGGACCGCCGGGCTCCTTGTGGTTTCGACCATTGTCGCCTGGGGGCTCGGAAATCTGCTGGGTGGGCTTGCCGGCTATTACCGGCAGAGCCGGGGTCTGAAGCTGATGGGGGTGATCGCCATGGGCCTCCATCCGATCCCTTACTATATTCTGGCGATGCTGCTGCTGATCGTGTTCGGCTTCCTTTGGCCGGTACTCCCGATTACCGGCGGATCCGCGATGAACCTGCCCCAGACGTGGACGCCCGAATTCGTTGTGAGCGTGCTGCAGCACGCGATCCTGCCGGCCCTTTCTCTGATCCTGATTGGCGTGGGGAGCTGGTTCCTCGGCATGCGCTCGCTGGTATCCAATGTCCTCGCCGAGGACTTCGTCGTCTACGCCGAACTCGCCGGCGTAAGGTCCTGGCGCATCCTGACATCCTACGTGATGCGTAACGCGCTCACGCCGCAGGTGACGGGACTTGCCATGTCGCTGGGCGGAATCTTCAACGGCGCCGTGATCACCGAAAAGGTGTTCGGCTATCCCGGTCTCGGCTCGCTCCTGGTCGACGCCGTCTATGCCGGAGATTACGGGCTTGTCCTCGGCGTCACCACCATCTCGATTCTCGGCGTATCGATCGGCGTGCTTGCGATCGATCTTCTCTATCCTCTGCTCGACCCGAGGGTGAAGGTCAGCTGATGGCCGTGCTCCTGCGTGATCTGCTGCGCTACAGCCCTGAATTTCGGATCGGGGCCGTGCTGCTCGCCTTCGTTCTGTTGCTGTCCGTCCTGGCGAGCTTTTCGCCCTATCCGCCGGACAGCGTGTATGTGGTGCCGCCCGATGTGCCGCCGTCGCTGACCTACTGGTTCGGAACGACATCGCGTGGCCAGGACGTGTTCTGGCAATTGAGCTTTGCCATCCGAAATACATTGTTGTTCGGATACACGGTGGCTTTGATCAGCCGCGTGATCGCGCTCGTGGTCGGACTCGTCAGCGGCTACAAAGGGGGCTGGATCGATCGTACCCTGATGTCGGTGAACGATACCTTCATCGTCATTCCTCTGCTCCCGATCCTGGTGCTGTTTTATTTCGTGATGCGCGACCGCATCTCCTGGCTGATGCTGGCGCTGATCATGGCCTGCTTCGGTTGGGCCTACGACGCCCGGCTGATCCGTTCCGTGGTCATGAGCCTAAAGGCGCGCGAATTCACCCAGACCAGCCTGTTCTCGGGGATGACCACGCGCCAGATTCTGACACAGGAGCATCTGCCCTATGTCATGCCGATCGTATTCTCTACGACGATGAACAACATGGTGTGGTCGATCGGGCTCGAGGTGACGCTCGCGGTGCTCGGTTTTACCGACATCAACACGCCGACGATCGGCGGCATGATCTATTGGGCCAACCAGCACACCGCATTGGTGGCGGGAGTCTGGTGGTGGATCGCCTTTCCGACCATCACGGTGATCATGGCGTTTATCGGGCTGTTTCTGCTCGCGGTATCGGCGAACGCCTACATCGATCCGCGAAGCCGCCTCTGGAGCCTCGGAGAGGCCTCGTGATGCGCGCCAATGTTGAGCAGCCGCATGCGCGCCAGGACGCCAAGCCGGTTCTCCGGGTTCACGACCTGCAGGCCTATTACCGGACCAGCCATTTCGGTGTCAGACGCGGCGTCAAAGCGGTTGATGGCGTCAGCTTCGCTGTTCGTCGTGGCGAGATCTACGGGCTTGCCGGAGAATCCAGCTCCGGAAAGACCACGCTGATCAAGAGCATCGCAGGAGCGATCAGACCGCCGCTCGAGATCGTGGGCGGCAGCGTGGAGTTTGCATTTCTGCCTGGCTATGGCGGATTGCACCGCGCTCCACCAGTGGACGTGGCGCGAATTCGCTGGCGTCACCTGTCCTATATCATGCAGGGATCGATGAACGTGCTGAACCCCGTTCGCCGCGTCGAATCGGCGTTCGTGGATTTCGCGTACCCGCATATCGGTGGCAGCCGGAAGCAGTTTGAGCAGCGGGTGGTCGCCCATCTGGCGCGGGTGAGGCTCGACCCGTCGGTGCTCGCTGCCTTTCCGCATGAGCTCTCAGGCGGCATGCGTCAACGCGCCACGCTTGCGCTTGCAACGATTTGCCGTCCTGATTTCATCATCGCCGACGAGCCCACGACCGCACTGGATGTGGTGGTGCAGAAGGAGGTGCTCGGCATGATCCGTGACATTCAGCGGGAGACCGGCTCGTCGGTCCTGTTCGTTACCCATGACATGGGTGTGCACGCGCACATCACTGACCGCCTCGCCATCATGTATGCCGGACGTCTCGTGGAAGAGGCTGCAACCGCGGAGATTTTCGGGAATCCGCTACACCCTTACACCAGGCATCTCATTTCGAGCCTTCCGCGCATCGGCGATGACGCGCCCCGCGAGGGACTTGGTGGCGCACCGCCAAATCTAGCCGATCCACCCGCCGGATGCCGCTTCCATCCGCGCTGTCCGCTCGCAAGCGAAATATGCAGGAATGAGGTCCCTGCGATGCTGGAGGCCGCCGCCGGGCATCGCGTTGCCTGCTTTGCCGTCGATCAGGGCAACCGAGCATGAACGAACTGCTCCTCGACATTTCCGAGGTCAGCAAGACGTTCGTCCGGGGAGGACTGTTGTCGAGGCAGAAGATCGCTGCGGTGAGCCAGGTAAGCTTCCAGCTTGCCACCCGGCGACCGGAGATCCTGGCGATCATCGGCGAGTCCGGGAGTGGCAAGACGACGCTTGCCCGGATGATCCTGAACATCGAAACGCCGACCAGCGGCGAACTAGTGCTCGATGGCATCAATCTTGCTGCCGTTCGAAACAGCGCCGGTCGTACGGCCTTCATGCACAAGGTGCAGCCGATCTTTCAGAATCCCTTTGAGTCCTTCAACCCGCTGAAGCGCCTCGATCGATATCTGTTCATGACGCGGCGCCGGTTTTCCGGCGTGGCCGGGCAGGGCACGGCTGAGGCTGCCGTCGATGCGGCGTTGCTCAAAGTCGGTCTGTCGCTCAAAGAGGTGAGCCATCGATACCCGCACGAACTGTCCGGGGGACAGCTTCAAAGGGTCGCGATCGCCCGAGCATTGCTGGCCGAGCCGAAACTGATTGTGGCGGATGAGCCAGTTTCCATGATCGATGCGTCGCTGCGCATATCCATCGTCAATCTGTTCAAGACGCTGCGCGACGATCTTGGGATATCAATCATCTATGTCACGCATGATCTGGCCACGGCCTATTATATCAGCGACCGCATCATGATCATGCAGAAAGGCCGCGTCGTCGAGAGCGGTGATGCGAGAACGGTGCTGAAGTCGCCGGAGCATCCCTATACGCGCCAATTGCGCGAAGCCGTGCTATTACCTGAAGTCGCCGATGCCACGGCAGACGTATCTCTTGCATGAACGATCTCACCAGCCCCGGGACATCCGAGAGAAGAGCATGAGGAAAGCCAGAGTTCTGATCGACCGCGACTTCGCCATCGGCCACACCGATCCTCGCCTGTTCGGTGCATTCATCGAACATTTGGGCCGGTGCGTCTATGGCGGCATCTACGAGCCCGGCCATCCAACCGCCGACGAGAACGGCTTTCGGAAGGATGTGCTCGCGCTGGTGAAGGAGCTTGGGCCAACGCTCATTCGATATCCCGGCGGCAATTTCGTCTCGGGATACAATTGGGAGGACGGCGTTGGTCCGCTGGAGGCGAGGCCGGGGCGCCTCGACCTTGCCTGGTTCAGCACGGAGCCGAATAGCTTCGGCACCAATGAATTCATGGAGTGGTGCAAGGTCGCCGCCGTCGAGCCGATGATGGCGGTCAATCTCGGCACCCGCGGTGGCGATGCGGCCCGCAGCCTGGTCGAATACTGCAACCACCCGGGCGGAACGACCTGGTCGGAGCTGCGCCGCACGCACGGCTGGGACAAGCCGCATGGCATCAAGCTGTGGTGCCTCGGCAACGAAATGGATGGGCCCTGGCAGATGGAGCACAAGAGCGCCGCCGCCTACGGCGCGGTCGCGAGCGAAGCGGCCAAGATGATGCGCTGGTTGGATCCGACCATCGAGCTTGCGGCGTGCGGTTCGTCGGGGCGCAACATGCCGACCTTCGGCCAGTGGGAAGACACGGTCCTCGAGCACACCTTCGATCATGTCGACTACATTTCGCTCCATACCTATCTCAACAACTACCGGCAGGACACGGCATCGTTTCTCGCGAGCCCCGACCTGATGGACCGCTTCATCGATGAGGTCGTCGCCTTGGCCGATGCGGTGGCGGCCAAGCGGCGCTCCAACAAGCGTCTCATGCTGAGCTTCGATGAATGGAACGTCTGGTATCGAACGCGCCGCACCCGGGCCGACCGGGTGAAGGAGGGCTGGCCGGTGGCACCGCCGATCCTCGAGGAAATCTATACGATGGAAGACGCTCTCGCCTTCGGCGGCGCCTGCATTTCCTTGCTCAATCACGCCGATCGGGTGAGGGTCGCCTGCCTTGCGCAACTCGTCAACGTCATCGCGCCGATTATGACCGAGACGGGCGGAGGCGCTTGGCGTCAGACCATCTTCTTTCCTTTCGCGCATATGAGCCATTTCGGCCGCGGCAGGGTTTTGCGTACGCAAGTCGAGTCGGAGACCTACGATTCATCCTACTACGATCCCCGCGGTACCCAGGATCTGACCTTTCCGGTACCTAACGTGCCGTATCTCAAGTTGGCGGCAGTCGCGGAGGAGGGCGGTGGCCTATCGCTCTTTCTGCTCAACCGCGACTTGAAGCAGGAATTGGAGGTGAGTATCGAGGCCCGAAGCTTCGGCCGCCTCACGGTGGGCGAGCGGCTTGAACTCCGGCACGATGATCTCAAGGCGACGAATACCAAGAATGCGCCTGGCAAAGTCAGGCCGGCGCCGTTGCAGAGTGTGAGCTTCGATGGTGGACGGTTGCTGGCGACGCTCAAGCCGGCGTCATGGAATGTGATCCATCTGTCGGCAAACTGAGGACATCGAACGGTAGGCCGCGAATGCAGGCCGAAGAGAATACTGATCGCTGACGCAATCAACTCGAGCGGTTGCGGTGCGCCCGTGAGTCGAGGACCTGACGAATCGACCGCGCCAAATCTGCCGGCCGGTAGGGCTTGCTGAGCAAGGTAATGCCAGGGTCCAGCCGACCGTCATGCATCATGGCGGCTTCCGGATACCCCGACATGTAGAGCACCGGCAGGCCAGGGCGCTGCCGAGCGACGGCTTCGGCGAGTTCGCGTCCGTTCATCCCGCCAGGCATCACAACATCGGTGAAGAGCAGATCAAACGCTGTGCCTCGGTTCACCAGGACGAGTGCATCGGGACCATTGGCAGCGGCGATCGTGCGATAGCCAAAACTCTTGAGCTGCGCCACTACATAGTTGCGCACCAGCTCGTCATCCTCGACCACGAGGATGGTCTCATTGCCGCGTTGTAGTTCGCTCCTCGGTGCAGCGTCTGAAATTGCCGCGGCCCGAGCCGAGCGCGGCAGATACAGGTTGATGGTCGTTCCGCGCGCTTCCTCACTATCGAGCCTGATGTGACCGCCGGATTGCTTGATGAATCCATAGACCATGCTCAATCCGAGGCCCGTTCCCTTGCCAAGCTCCTTGGTCGTGAAGAATGGCTCGAATATCTTGTCTCGTATCGCCAGCGGGATGCCGGCCCCGGTGTCGCTCACGGTGACCAGGACGAAGTCGCCGAGAATTCCGTCCGGGCCGGTGTTGTCCGCATCGAAACTCACATTCGCAGTGCCGAAGGAGATCTTGCCACCCCCTCCCATCGCGTCGCGGGCGTTCACCGCCAGATTGATCAAAGCGGTCGAAAGCTGACTTGGATCGATCAGCGCGTGCCAGCCATCGGCTTGCAGCGTCGAGCCGATCTCGACATGCTCGCCGAGCGTCGGCCGCAGCAGCCTGGCGGTATCGACAATGAGGTTGTTGACGTCGATATTGCGTGGTTGGAGGGGCTGCTTGCGGGCGAAGGCCAGGAGTTGGCTCGTCAGATCGGCGCCGCGCGTGGCGGCCTCATCGATCATGTGAGCGATGGCAACCAGCTCTGGTTGGTCCGAAAGACCATCGATCAGGATCTGTATGGTCCCAGTGATCACGGTCAGGATGTTGTTGAAGTCATGAGCCACACCGCCGGTGAGCTGGCCGATCGCATCCATCTTTTGCGATTGGCGCAGCTGCTGCTCTAGGCGCAGGCGATGGGTGATGTCGCGCCCGATGACGATGATCAGTTCTCGTTCTCCCGTCGACACGTGAGCGGCGGACAGCTCCGCATCGAGACCCTTGCCGTTAGAGCCATCCAGACGCAGCTGGAGCAGGACAGCTGAACCCGGCGCGAGCAGGCTGTCCACGTCGATCGCTCCCGCAGGATCCAGGACGGTTTGCAACGGGGCGCCGATGATCTGCTCGCGGGGCCGTCCCAGCATGACTCCGGCCGTGCGGTTTGCCTCGATCACCAACCCTTTCTGATCAAGCACCAGGATCGCATCACGCGCCTGCTCCATCAGCAGACGGTATTTCTCTTCCGCCTGCTTGCGCGCAGTGAGATCGAGTACGAACGAGACGCACTGATCGGCTGATGCGGCGAGCGAGGCGGAGCCGATCAGGACTGGGACGCGGCTGCCGTCTTTTCGGATAAACTCCTTCTCACGAGGTGCGTTCTGCCCCCATATCCGCAAGTGCTCGATCCGCTGCCTATCCTCGTTCCGGTACTCCGCCGGAGTCATGTCATTCCAGCGGACCGTGCCCGATACCAGCTCCTGCCTGGAGTATCCGGTCATGCTCAGGAAGGCATCGTTGGCGTAGCTGATATCGCCGCTACCGTCCCAGAAAAGTATTCCAATGATGTTGGAGTCGACGAGCCGTCGGATGCGGGCTTCGCGCTCCTGAAGGTCACGGTAGAGGAGCGTGTTTTCGAGCGAAATCGCAGCCTGAGCTGCTAGCAGATCCAGCACCGCAACACGATCGGGCGTGAACGCGTGCGTCGTCAGTGTGTTCTCGAGATAGAGCAATCCGGTGAGCTTGGCCTGCTTCATGAGCGGTAGGCAGAGGATCGATCTGGGAGGTCGGCGATGCACGTACCTTTCGCCGTAGAGCGGATCGGGCCGCGTTGCATCATCTACGATGAGCGGTTTTTGCGAACGAATGACGTAACGTACCAGTGCCTCTGGACAGTCAGGCGCCGAGAGAGGACTCGGATGCATCACAACCGTAAACTCGTCGCCCTTGGACTGGCCTTCGGCCTCGATCCAGAAGTCATCATGCCGCGACATGATCAGCAAGCCGCGATCCGCGCCTGCGTTCTGTAGCGCGATCTTCATCAGTGTTTCGATGAGCTTTGCCAGCTCAATTTCACTGGAGACCGCCTGAGACGCTTTCACCACGGTGGTGACATCCATTTGCTGGACGGTCGGCCTGCGGGCGGAACTGGTGTCCTCGGCGACGTGGAGGCGAGGATAGAGGCGTTCGAGCTGTCTTACCTTGGCATCGGCTCCCCAGCGGAGAAATCCGTAGTGAGCATCGCGCAGATAGGCATGGGCGATCTTCTCGAACCCGCGCGTCGCGTAGAAGCGCCCGGCGAGTTCGTTCGCGATTGCCTCATTCTGAGGAAACCCGTTTGTGCGCGCGGAGGCGACAGCCTGGTCGTAAAAGCGCATCGCATCGAGCTCGCGACCTTCAATCCGTGCAATCTCCGCGGCGACGAGAGCGGCGCGATCGGCGAAGTCTTCAGGGCAGATCTCGGCCCATTGCTGAAGCTGGCGATGATGGACCGCTAGCGCATCGAGACGTAGAGCTCGTTCGCTGGCTGTTGCGTTCTCGCCCGATGCGGCCTGCGCCAGCGCAGCATAGAAGTGAAATTCGACCCGGTCGAAAAGCGCCTTCGACGTCCAGAGCAGTTGATCGGCCTTCGTCGCCGCAGCGATCGCGCCGGGATCGTCGGCGAGCACACGAGCCTGCAGCTTGCGGACCCAGTACCAGAAGCCAGCCTGTTCCAGACGTGGGTCCTCCTCGAGGCGGCGTTCAAACTGCGTCTCGTTGAACTCGGCTTGATCGAAACAGCCAAACTTTGTGGTGAGGCCGCGTAGCGTCCGGACCAGCTGAAGCTGCCCGGCGAGTCGGTCGGCCGCCAGATCAACGCACGCCCGATGTGCGAATTCGAGTCCGGCCTCGGCCTCGCGCTGCACGTCGGCGAGTGGATCGCCGCAGGCGAGAAGATGCGTCAAGAGGTGATGACAGGTAAAGCTGGCGTAGTTGAGGTCGCCGACCTGCTGCGCGGCGTCGAAGGCCCGCCGGAGCCAGGGGCGGCCTGTCCTCACATGCCGCGTCCAGCTCCCGAAGCCGAGATAGACGCGAGCCTTGAACCGATCCAGTCCCTGTCGTTCGACGAGGTCGAGGCCGAGCTGGGCGAAGCGGTATCCGGCAGCATAGTCGCCGAAGTCGGGGCCAAGCACGGTGCCAAGCACGATATAGGCGAGACATGAGGCATCGGAGTTGCCGTATTCCATGCTCAGATTGGCCATGCGTCCGATGATGAGACGGCGCAGGCTCTCGTCGATGTACCAGGCGGGTGAGACAAGGACCGTGAGAACGTCCATCGTTCCGCGCGCGATCGGGTCGAACATCCGGGGCAGCTCGAGCAGGGCCTCGATCGGGCGCTCACCGATCTGTTGCCACATCCGCTCATATTCCCGCTCGACCTCCTCCGATGTGGGATGCGACGACCAGGCGATGCCGACGCGACGCAGATAGTCGAGAGCAACCTCGACGTCACGATCACTTGGCTCCATGCGCAGCCGGGTGACGGCGGCGAGGTCGGGTAGGGTGGCTGCACGGCTCGACAGCTCGGCAAGGCGGTCTTTCGCCGTTGCCTGCTCGCCAGCGAGGAACTCGCACTCGGCCCGGTGTAGCGCCAGAGCGAAGCTGAGCGCGTAGCGCTGCTCCCAGCAATCCTCTGGAAGCGTGGCCTCTCCGGCAGCGAAGTGAGCGAGTGCCATAGTCAAGGCGGACGCCCCCTTGGCACGCCGGCCGGCCAACAGGTTCAGCTCCGCTACCTTCACGCGCTCCTCGACCGCGGTGATCAAGGTCGCGCCGCGGTTGAGTTGGCTCACGATCTCGAAGACGTTTTCCTCGACCGCTCCCGGCGGGGTTCGCGCCGCGAACAGGCGGCCAATACGCAGATGGGCGGCGTCCCGTTCTCTCTCCGGGATAAGTGCGTAGGCCGCCTCTTGGAATCGATCGTGTACGAACCGATAGGCGTCGGCTTGGGGCTCTACGAATTCCTGTCGAACGGCGGGCCATAGGTCTGCGTGGACTTGCTGCTCTGATGTCCCGAGGACGATCGAAAGCACCGCGACCTCGGCAATATTTCCCAGACAGGCCATCTGCTGCAAGGCTGTACGCGTTGCAACGGGGAGCCGAGTGAGCTTTCCGAGCATGAGATCGATGACGTTGTCGGTATATCGCTTGGCATAGATGCGATCGAGATCCCAGGACCAGTGCGCCGCATCATGGTCAAACGCGAGCACTCCTTCTTCGACCAGCGAAAACAGGAACTGGATAGCAAAAAACGGGTTACCACCAGTTTTCTCGTGCACGAGCTGCACCAGCGACGCGGCGCGCTTCGGTTCGCAGCGAAGCGCATCCGCAAGCAACTGGGCGAGATGCCTGCTGCCGAGCGGCGCGAGCGTGATCTCCACGACCCGGCCATCCCGCGCCTTGATGGCCTCACGCATACGCATCACGGGATGAGCGGAATCCACCTCATTGTCCCGATAGGCGCCGATCAGCATCAGGTGCTTCAGATTCGACCGGGTCAAGAGATCTTCGAGCAGCTCGAACGTCGCCAAGTCGAGCCATTGCAAGTCATCGAGAAACAGCACCAAGGGATGTTCGGACCGGGCAAACACGCCGATGAATTGCTCGAACACACGGTGAAAGCGGCTTTGCGCGTTCTGGAGCGGTAGCTCTGGGACGGGTGGCTGTTCACCGATGATCGCCTTCAGCTCCGGGATCAGATCCACGACGAGCTGTCCGTTTGGACCGAGCGCGCTCAGGAGGTCGTGGTGCCACTTGCCGAGCTCGGTCTCGCTCTTGCCCAGGATGGGCCGAACGAGGCTCTGGAACGCCTTGGCGAGTGTCGCGTACGGGACGTCGCGCTTGTGCTGGTCGAACTTGCCCGATGCAAACAGCCCGCGTGAGGGCACCAGCACTTTATGGAGTTCGTTGACGACAGAGGATTTGCCGATCCCGGAATATCCCGAGACCAGCGCCAACTCGGGCGCGCCAGTCTTGACGATGCGCTCGAACGAGGCGAGCAGCATCTCGCGCTCGCGCGTTCTTCCATACAATCTCTCGGGAACGAGCAGCCGGTCGGGCGTGTCGTGCTGGCCCAGCTGGAAGTCGTCGATGCGGCGCCGAAGCTCCCACTCCGCGAGACAGCGCTGCAGATCTCTCTCGGCGCCGGCTGCGGTCTGGTAGCGCTCCTCGGCCATCTTGGCGAGTAGCTTCATGATGAGCTTGGAAATCGCGGCGGGGATGTTCGCAAATCGCCTGTTCGGCGGCTCCGGTTCTCTCGCGACATGGCAGTGCACCCACTCCATCGGATCGGACGCGGTGAATGGAAGCGTGCCGGTAGCCATCTGGTAAAGCGTGACGCCGAGTGAGTACAGGTCACTTCGGGAGTCGATCGAGCGGTTCATGCGCCCGGTCTGCTCGGGCGACATGTAAGCGAATGTGCCGGCTATCGACTCGGGCGTGGCTGGGGCCTGCCGTTCGCGCGGCCGGCGCGAAGCAAAGCCGAAGCCGGTGAGGTGCACGCTTCCCTCGCTGCGGTTCACCAGGATATTTGCTGGTTTGATATCCTTGTGCACCAGACCGCGCTGGTGGACCTTGCTCAGGGCCGCGGCGATCTGGGACGCCAGGCGCAGGAAGCTCCCCGTCTCCATGGGAGTGTCCAACAGCAGCCAGGTGAGCGGCTCGCCACCGAGATCTTCGAGAACAAGGATGGTACGGTTGCGATCTTGCACAAGCTCCATCGGCTTCGCGGCCCAGGCACTGTCCAATTCGTCCTTCAGTGCAAATTCGTGCGCGAGCCGATCAAGGCTTTGCGGGGGCGGATGTTCCGCCGCCGGGACGACGGCCAGCACAACCTCTCGTTCGCCGTCGATGCGTTCGCGGGATGTTCGGCACAGGAGAAGCCCTTCTTCGTCGCACAGAACCTGCGGGCCGTGGGCCCAGCCAGCGCCCATAAACGATGAAAGGTTCATATCGGTAAACCATGCCGCGGCCGAGCCGAGTCCAGCGCCTGAGGGGCTCGCCCGGTACTCCGCATTATCCCCCAAAGAGCTGCCCGGATGCGGCAAGGCGCGCCGTCACCGAATCTCCGTTTCCACGCGAGCGAGGTATGAGGGGGAGGACGCACGTACGACCCGTAACACCACGAGGCTGGCCCCTCACGCCTTCATTCCGCACTTGGTTCGATCGGCGAAACCGGGCGCTTTCAAATCGTATCATTTGGCTCAATCTCGTCAACGTGCCGCCTTCGCGAGGCAGGGCGAAGCGCATTCGAGCGGAAGGACGGATTGCCGCATGCCGGCATGCAGCAGGGGTCTGCTTCAAGCATTGCGTCAACTTAGAGGGGAGCATTGCGCACAGGATGCCGAGGACATTGCGAGCGCCCCCTTGCTCGAGATCTATCGCGAAGGACGATGAGTGTGACAAACGAATTAGGAGATGAGGGCTTTCATACCACACCGTGCGGCATGATCCGCTCCGCTTGGCCTCTGCCGTGCCAGACCTGGTCGAGCAGCTCGACGATCGGCTCGCCAAAATCCTCGTATTTCACCTCGATAGATCGCAGCCACGGTGCAATCCAGCGGTTGAGTGGGTTGCCATCGATACCGACAAGCCCGCAGCGTTCCGGAACTCCAATGCCGCTTTCACGAGCAAAGCGATAGGCGCCGTAGGCGATCTGGTCGCTGACACACATCAGTCCCTCGAGCCAGCCGCTGCGCGCCGCGAGCCGCCGGGCAGCCTCGTAGCCGATCTCGATGTGAGAGCGGCCGGCCGCCTCGGCCTTCAGGATTTCTGTGGCGCCGAGCGCACGCATGCGGCTGCAGAACCCCTTGAGGCGATCCCGCGTGACGGACGATCCCTTGGCGGGCGCCAGCACGCCGCAACGCCGCAGTCCCGCGGACCACAACATGTCGGCGGCGTCAGCGCCTGCCTTGATGTTGTCGATACCAACGAAGGCACCGCGCCCGAACGGCGGGCGGCGGTTGACGAAAACCATTGGGGCGCCGTCAGCGACGAAATCCTTCAGCACAGCGCTCGGCACGCTCGCGACCATGATGTAGCCGCGCACCACCTGCGAACGCATGACGTTGAGATATTCGTCTTGCAAATCAGGCCGATCGTGCGTGTCGCAGAGGATCATCACATAACCGGCGGCGCGCAGCGCGGCTTCGGTCGAAGCGGCGATGGCGGCCATCACGGGATTGTCCAGGTTGGGGGCGAGCATCGCGACGAGGCGGCTTTCCCGCCTGCGCAACGTCCGGCCGGCGTGGTTGGGGTGGTAGCCCACGACGGCAATGGCCTTGCGGACGCGCTCGACGGTCTCGGCAGAGGCCCGGCGCGTTTCGCCGTTGACGATGCGCGAGACGGTGGCGATCGAAACCCCAGCGGCGGCAGCGACGGTCGCGAGTGAAGGGGGTGCGGAGCGTTGTTTGCTCGTCATTGATCGGCTCGGTTGTGTGATCCGCTGAACAGGAAGAATACAGCGATTGACAATTTAGGCAAACGTTTGCCAAACTACCCCTAAGAACCAAAGTATCGCCGGGGAGGACGTAATGAGAAGTATTACCCGACGCGCTATCAGCGCCTCTGTGCTCGCGGCCTGCCTCTTGGCCGGTAGTTCGGGCGTTCGCCCCGCCGAGGCGCAGACGGTCCTGCGGATGACCTGGTACTCGGACGGCAACGAGGGCGAGGTGATGGCCGATCTCCTCCGCCGCTTCGAGGATAAGAACCGCGACATCCACGTCGTTCTGGATCAGGTACCTTTCAAGGCCATCAACGAGAATCTGCCGGTGCAGCTGGCTTCAGGGCAGGGGCCTGACATCGCCCGCGTCGGCGACATGGGCGGCCTTGCCCGCTATATGCTCGACCTGCGCCCTTACTTGAAGAATGCCGACTACTGGGAAGCGAATTACGGTCCTTTCCTGAAGTGGATGCGGGTGCCGGGCGACACGTCCTCGATCCCCGGATTCATGACCCAGCTGACCGTGACCGGTCCTTTCGTCAACAAGACGCTCTTCGAGCAGGCAGGCGTCGCAATGCCCGCCTCGAAAGCGTCATGGGAGGACTGGGCAAAGGCGACAAAAGAGGTGGCGGACAAGGTCCAGGCGCCGTTTCCGATCGCGTTCGACCGTTCCGGTCACCGCTTTTTCGGCATGGCGATTTCGGAGGGCGCCGCCGTGTTCGACGACAAGGGACAGCCGGCGGTCATCGACGACGGGTTCAAGCGCGCGGCCAAGCTGATCTATGACTGGCACAACACAGGCGTGATGTCGAAGGAGTTGTGGGGCTCGGTGGCGGGGGCGACCTATCGCGGCGCCAACGAGGAATTCAAGAACGCCCAGGTCGTGATGTATGAATCGGGCTCCTGGCAGATCAGCCAGTTCGACAAGACGATCGGAACTGCGTTCGACTGGGTTGCGGTGCCGACCCCGTGTGGGCCGGCCAACTGCTCCGGCATGCCGGGCGGTGCTGCGCTCGTCGGCATCAAATCGACCAAGCACCCTGAAGAAGTGGCGCGCGTGCTCGATTACCTCGCGAGCGAGGACGTCGTCGCCGAGTTCTATGCCCGCTCCCTGTTCGTGCCGGGCCATCTCGGCCTCGCCCGCAAGGGCCTCGACTACAAGGATGCGTCGCCTGTTGCGAATGCTGCGCTCAAGGTCTTCAGCGACGGTGTCAACCAACTCGCGCCGGCGGCCAATCAGTTACAGGGCTATCCGGCGAGTCGCGTCATCCTCAACGCGGTGATCAGCCGGCTTGGCCAGGCCGTCTCAGGCGAGATCACTCTCGATGAGGCCTATAAGCGCATCTCGGGCGATGTCGAGCAGCAGCTCGCCGAGCGCAACAAGAAGTAGGCGCTGGACACATCGCGGCATGACCGATTTGCCAACTGGCATTGAACCGCAGGCCGCGCCGACGGCCACGCTGCTCGCGCGCTTGCGCCGCGCGGGCGAGACGGCGCTCGGTGTGGTGTTCGGTACCCTGCTGCGCCTCATCGATCGTCCGATGCGCCTGTTGCAGGAGCTCATCGGCGAGCGGCGAATGCCCTATGTCTTTCTGCTGCCGAATCTCATTTTCTTCTCGTTGTTCGTGTTCGTCCCCCTTGCGATCGATCTGGTGTTTTCGTTCACCGGCGGGGAGTCGCTGTTTCCTTCGCAGCGACCCTATGTCGGAACCGATCAGTACGCCTATCTGTTCGATTGCGGCTCCTTTTTCGATCCCGCTTCGTGCCGGGTCGATCATTTCTGGCGCGGCGTTGCGAATACGCTGCGTTTCACCATCTTCCAGCTCGTATCCATGGTGACGTTTTCGCTCGTCACTGCGCTGGTCCTGAACATGCGGATCCGCGGCCGCGGCTTTTTTCGCGCAGTCTTTTTCTTTCCGGTGCTGCTGTCACCGGTCGTGGTTGCGCTGGTCTGGAAATGGATCCTGCAACGCGACGGCCTGCTGAACGCCGGGCTCACCACGATCGGCGGGCAGAAGATCCTGTTCTTCGTGGATCCCGGCTGGGCGATGTTCTGGTCGGTGTTCGTCTCGGTCTGGGCGCATATGGGGTTCTACACGCTCATCCTGCTCGCGGGGTTGCAGGCCATTCCAGCCGATCTCTACGAAGCGGCGCAGATGGACGCGACGCCGCGCTGGCGTGTGTTCTGGCGGATCACGCTGCCGCTGCTCTGGCCGAACCTCATCGTGGTGATCGTGCTGGCGCTGATCCGCGGCGTGCAGACATTCGACGAGGTGTTCGTGCTGACCGGCGGCGGACCGGGTACCGCAACTCTGATGATCGTGCAGTACATCTACGAGACGGCTTTTGCGAGCCAGGTGCAGAATTTCGGCCTCGCTGCGGCGGCTTCAATCGTGCTCGGCGTGGTGCTGTTTCTGCTCACGCTGGCGCAGTTGTCTCGCACCCGGAGCGCCTCATGAAGCCAATTCAGCTGCTGCGCGCCCGCCGTCGGAGCGGGCACTGGCATTGGACCGACATCGCGGCCTATGCCTATCTCGGGCTCGGCGTCTTGCTGATGTTCGGGCCCGTCGTGTGGTTGGTCCTCTCCTCGTTCAAGACCCAGGCAAGCCTCCTGGAATTTCCGCCCTCGCTGCTGCCACGGTCCCAGCAAGAGGTCAGAGTGCAGGGCTTTCCGCAGCCGCTGCCACTTTTTGCAGCCACTCTCGACAATGGCGAGCGTCGCGAGCTCGCACAAGTTCGGCGCATCGGCTTGATCGCACAGATGATCGATCCGGCCGATCCCAAACAGCAATATCGCGTGCCAACCGCCAAGCTCGCGCCGGTTCGGAACCTGAGTTTCGTGACCGCGAATTACACCGAGCCACTCCAGAAATTCGCCTTCACGCGCTATCTGTGGAATTCGGTGTTCGTCACGACGATCGCAACTCTGATTACACTGCTCATCAATTCGATGGCAGCCTACGCTCTCTCCATCTATGAATTCAGAGGTAAGACCGCTGCCATGCTGATGGTGATCGGCACGCTCATGATCCCGATCACCATCATTCTCGTGCCGGTCTATCTTGTCGTCACGAAACTCGGCCTCGTCAATTCGCTCTGGGCGGTCATTCTTCCGGGCGCCGCGACGCCCACAGGCGTCTTCCTATTGCGGCAATACATGCTGACGCTGCCGCGAGACCTCATCGAGGCGGCGCGCATGGACAAGGCAAGTGAGTGGCAAATCTACTGGCGGATCGTCATGCCGCTGGCGGCACCGGCTCTGGCGGTGCTCGCCATCTTCTCCATCATGTGGCGGTGGAATGAGTTTCTGTGGCCGCTCGCGGTGCTCACCAAGTCCGAATCCTTCACGCTGCAGATCGGTCTCAACGCCTTCCAGGGTGAGCTGCAGACCCAGTGGAATTATCTCCTGGCGATGACGGTGGTGTCGCTGCTCCCGGTGGCGCTCGTCTTCGTCTTTCTGCAGCGCTTCATCGCGACGGGAATAGCCAATACGGGGATGAAATGATGGCGGGGATGTCGTCATGGCTGGCCTGACTCTCAAGGGCGTCCGCAAGGCCTACGGAACGATCGCCGTGATTCACGGCGTCGATCTCGCGATCGCCGACGGCGAATTCATTGTCTTCGTCGGCCCATCCGGCTGCGGCAAATCGACCTTGCTGCGCATCATCGCCGGGCTCGAGGAGGTGACCGACGGCGAGATTGCGATCGATGGCCTCGACGTCACGCGCGTGGCTGCGTCCGACCGCGGTCTCGCCATGGTGTTTCAGTCCTATGCTCTCTATCCGCACATGACTGTCTACAGGAACATGGCGTTCGCGCTTGAGAACATGGGTCTTGCTGGTTCCGAGATCGACGCTCGGGTTCGGCGCGCGGCCAAGATGCTGCGCCTCACCGAGTATCTCGAGCGCAAGCCGAAGGCACTGTCGGGCGGTCAACGGCAGCGCGTGGCGATTGGTCGTGCGATCGTCCGAGATCCCAAGATCTTCCTGCTCGACGAGCCGTTGTCCAATCTCGACGCCGAACTGCGCGTTGCAACCCGCAAGGAGCTAGCGGCGCTGCATGCCGAGATCGGCGGCACCATGATCTACGTCACTCACGATCAGGTCGAGGCGATGACCATGGCAGACCGCATCGTCGTGCTACGCGGTGGCCGGATCGAGCAAGTTGGTACGCCGCTCGAACTGTACAATCGGCCGGACAATCTCTTTGTGGCCGGCTTCATCGGCTCGCCGCGCATGAATCTGCTGCCGGTGCAGGTGGTGTCGCCGGGGCTGGTACGCATCGGCCAGGCCGGTGAACCGATCAAAGTAACGACGGGCTCGCTCGCTGCGGGCGCATCGGCCACGCTTGGCGTGCGCCCCGAGCATATCACGCTCGCCGACGGCGCGGCCGATCTGTCACTCATCATCGACCTCGTCGAACAGCTCGGCGGCGACACGTATTTCTATGGCAGCGCGCCCGGCCTGCCGCAGATCACGGTGCGCCAGGGCGGTCAGTCGCTACGGGGGCGCGGCGAGGCTCTCCCGGTCCGTTTCGAGCCGGCCAACCTTCACCTGTTCGACGCCGAAGGGGTTGCCGTGCGGCCAAGCCGCTGAATCCTGAGGCAGGCACGATAGAACAAGATCAATGATGGAGTGCTGAGACATGAAAGCCCTGGTTGAGGGTCGCTATCGCGGTTGCGAGGGCGGAGCCGCAATGTTCGACGTCGGGCAGGGAGCCACCATTGTGGTGCGCATCCTGGAGCGCGATCTCGGCCGGGTGACGCTTCGCCGCGCTGGCGGCTTTCGACTTGACCGCGGCTGGTCGCTGGCGCCCGGCGGCATCGAGCCGCCGTATGGGGGACGCGACCGCGATGATGTTTCGGGATTCGCCAATCCCACAATAGCGGTCACAGTGGGCGAGGGTACCGTCACCCTCGCGGCGGAGGGGCTGACGGCCGAGGTCACGCTTCTTCCGTTTGGCATCGCCTGGCGTCGCGACGGTGAGGTCGAGCCATTCCTGCGCGACCGGCCGACCCAGGCCTATTTTGTCTCCAACAAAACCCCGGCCATCGCGCACGTGATGGCTCGCCATCCGGACGAACGCCATTTCGGCCTCGGCGACAAGGCTGGACCGCTGGACCGCACGGGGCGGCGCTTTGCGATCGACGCCGTCGATCCCTGCGGATTCGATGCGGAACTGAGCGATCCGCTCTACAAGATGCTACCGTTTGTCATCGTCGATGGGCCGCAAGGCGCTCACGGCATTTTCTATGACAATCTCTCGACCGGATCGGTCGATCTCGGCTGCACGATCGACAACTACCATGGCACGTTCCGGTCTTATCGCGCCGATGACGGCGACCTCGACTTCTACGTGCTGGCGGGACCCAATGTGCGCGATGTCGTGCGTCGTTTCTCCTGGCTCACCGGGGGCCAGGCGTTTACGCCGCGCTGGTCGCTCGGGTTCGGTGTCACGTCGATGGCGATCGCGGATTCGCCCGACGCGGACAGGCGGGTTACGGAGTTCATCGCCGACTGCCGGCGCCACGCCATCCGTTGCGACAGCTTCCATTTCGGCTCCGGCTATACCTCGATCGGAGGGCGGCGCTACGTATTCAACTGGAACCGCGACAAGTTTCCCGATCCATCGGCGACCATGGCGCGACTCGTCGATGCGGGCACGCAGCCGGTGACCAACATCAAGCCGTGTCTGCTCGACGATCATCCGCGGCTCACCGAGGCCATCGATGCCGGCATTTTGGTGAAGGACAAGGTGACGGGAACTCCGGCCGTCGCGCAGTTCTGGGATGGCGTCGGCTTTCACGTCGACTTCACCAATCCCGATGGGCGCGGCTGGTGGCGCGCGGGCATTGAGCATGCGCTGCTCGATCATGGCGTGGTTTCCATGTGGAACGACAACAATGAGTTCGAGATCTGGGATGAGGACGCGGTCTGTGCCGGCGACGGTCGCCCCTTCGCCCAGGCGCTGGCGCGCCCGGCCCAGGCGTTGCTGATGACGAAGCTCTCCTTCGAGACACAGGCCGACCGATCGCCATCGCGACGGCCCTATGTCATCACCCGTGGTGGGCCGGCGGGGCTTGCGCGCTATGGCCAGACCTGGTCGGGCGACAACGAGACCGCCTGGAAGACGCTGCGCTTCAATCTCACGCAGGGCCTCAACATGAGCCTATCCGGGTTGTTCAACATCGGCCACGATGTCGGTGGTTTTCATGGCCCGAGGCCAAGCCCGGAGTTGCTCTGTCGTTTCGTCGAGTTCTGCGCACTCTGGCCGCGCATGATCATGAACTCCTGGAACGACGACGGTTCGGTCACTCTGCCCTGGATGCACGCATCCGTGCTGCCGCAGGTGCGCGCGGTGATCGGGCTGCGGCACCGGCTGCTGCCCTATCTCTACACGCAGATGTGGCGCGCCAGCCGCGACCATGAGCCCGCGGTGCGTCCGCTGTTCTGGGACTTCCCGGACGATGCGGCGGCGAGAGACGTCGAGGACGCCTTCATGCTCGGTCCCGACTTGCTCGTCGCTCCCGTGCTCAAGGAGGGCGCTTCCGAACGCCGCGTCCAGCTGCCTGCGCACGAAGGTGGTTGGTACGATTGGCACGATGGCCAACATTTCTCCGGCGGGCAGACGGTACAGGTCGCCGCGCCCTTGGGACGCCTGCCCGTGTTCGTCCGCGCGGGAGCCATGATCCCGGTCGTTGATATCGATTCGGCCGGCAGTCCGGGTGAGCGGTCACTTATGATCTTCGGCGCACCAGCGGTGCATTCAACAGCCGATCTCTACGAGGACGACGGCGACACGGCAGCTTGGCGCACCGACGCCTTGCTGTTGTCCTTCCGCTTGTGCCGGAAAGCGACCGGCCTGGAATTGACGGGAAGGGCGCGAGGCGGTTTCCGCCCGACGTTCGACCGTTTGCATGTGAGGCCTGTTGGAGTGGCGGAGCCCTTGAGCGTCGGCACGATCGAAGGACCTATAACACTTGAAGTTCGGAGCGGCTAAGTAGCGTGCGCGTGACGCCAAAGCTCTTATGCCGGCGTTACAGACGCACAACTTCGCCGCTTCGGACGCTGGCATCGGCGGCAAAGACAATGCTCAGCGAGTTGATCGCGGCCTCGTGATGCTCGGATAAATCGATCTCGCCACGGATGGCCCTGAGAAATAGCCGCTGCTCGCGCTCGCACAGCTCCTGATGGCCTGGTTCGTCCTCGGTCGAGAGGAGTTCGTCAGGCCTCGCGAAGCGGCCTTCCAGGGTGCGGGCTGCGTGATGGATACGGAGCGCGTTGGTGCGCGTATGCGTGTCATGGTCCGCTGAGCTCACAGTCATATCGGCGCTTTCCTTCGCAACGATCGACACGCTGCCATTCGGTCCGATGATATCCTTCACAAAATGAGCGGTCTCGCTCATCATCGGTCCCCAACCGACCTCGTACCACCCGACCGATCCGTCGTCGAACAAGATGTGAAGATGGCCGTAATTGTACATGCCAGATGCGATCTCGTCCGTGAGCCGCGCGCCGACCGCATGCACCGCGGCCGGCCGAGCGCCCGTGACCTGACACATGATATCGACATAGTGGACGCCGCAATCGACGATCGGCGAGGTCGACAGCATGAGTTTCTTGTGAACCTCCCAGAACGAGCCGGCGGATTGCTGGTTGAGATTCATCCGCATCACGAGCGGCTTTCCGAGCGTGCGGCCTATCTCGACGAAGCGCGACCATGACGGATGGACGCGCAGGATATAACCGATCAGCAGCGCCTTTCCGCTCTCTCGCGCGGCGTCGACGACGTGCCTCGCAGCCTCCAGCGTGTCGGCCAGCGGCTTTTCGCAGAACACATGCGCACCTGCAGCGAAAGCCTGAAGAGCCATGGCGGCGTGATGTTCGGTGTAGGTACAAATCGCGACGGCGTCCGGACGCAGTGTCGCGAGCGCCTCGTCGTATCGTTCAAAGCGCGGCAGACCAGGAAACTCGGCCTCGAGGTCCTGGCGATCAGCCGCGCGAGACGTGCAGAGGCCAATAAGTTCGAAGCCTTCGATCGCTGCGTAGGCGCGAGCGTGGCTCGTTCCCATGGTACCGAGCCCGACCACGAGAACACGGATGGGGTACGCTGTCGACAAGGATGAAGATGACATGGCTCAATCGCGTCCTTCAATCGAGACAACGGCTGCCAGATACGTGCGTCAGGAGCCGTCAGATGGTCGACCCTCGATCCAGGTTTCGAGCACGCGCAGATCGTCGTCGAGATGCACGAGGCTCGCCAGATGTCCCGGCGCGATGCGGCCAAGCTCCGTCTCGCGTCGCAGAAACGTTGCCGGAACGCGCGAGGCCATCGCGAGAGCATCGGCGAGATCGAGCCGTAGGACGTTGACGGCATAACGCACTGCCTCGTCCATGGTCAGCACGGAGCCGGCGAGCGTGTCATCGTCGAGCCGCAGGCAACCATCAACGCTTGTCACGCGGCGGCCCAGCAGATTGAATTGATCGGGACCACCGGCCGCTGGCGGCATCGCGTCGGTAATCAGCATGAAACGATCGCGCCGCTTGGCGGCAAGCGCGATGCGCAGGTTCGCCTCATGCACGTGATGGCCGTCGGCGATGATGCCAACGAACGGCTCGTCGAGATCGAGCGCGGCACCGACCATGCCCGCCTCACGCACGGCCGGCGCACTCATCGCATTGAACAGATGGGTGAATGCCCGCGCGCCGGCTTCGACCGCGGCGCGCGCCTCCTTGTAGGTCGCCTCGGAGTGGCCGAGCGAGACGAGCACGCCATGCCGGGAAAGTTTGGCGACGCTCTCCACCCCGACCCGATTGGGCGCGAGCGTCAGCATGACGGTGCCGCAATTCGCTCCGACGATTGCCGCGACGTCGTCCGGCTCAAGGTTGCGGATGTATTTCAGCTCATGCGCGCCCTTGCGGCGCGGATCCAGGAATGGTCCTTCCAGATGGATTCCAAGCGAAGCTGGCGTCAGACGCCGCGCCTCGCGCGCGGCGGCAATGGCGGTGGCCGTCACTTGCGGCGCGTCGGTTATCAGCGTCGGCAGCAGCCCGACGGTGCCGTGCTTGCGATGCGCGGCGGCGATACGGGCAATACCTTCGGGCGTCGGATCCTCGTTGAACAGGACGCCGCCGCCGCCATTGACCTGCACATCGATATAGCCGGGCGCCAGCAGGCCGCCGTCGAGATCGCGTACGGCGCCGTCGGGTCTCTCGGCGTAAGGGACGATTGCCGTGATACGCTCGCCTTCGACGACAACGGCATGGTCGTCGAGAAAGCGTTCGCCATCGAAAATCCGCGCGCCGGACAGAACGATCATCACACAGTCTCCGTCACCTTGCGCAGGTTGCGCGGGTGGTCAGGATCGCGCCCGAGCCGGAGCGCAAGCGCCTCGGCAAGGCGGTAGAAGCGATGGATCATGATGATGGGTTCCAACAGCGTTGCCTCGACTTTTGCCGTAGCGAGACGATCGGTCTCGTCAGCGCCCCCCGCCTCGATTGCAATCACCATCGCACCGGCATTGGTCAGGGCCGTGAGCGTCGGTAGCATGCCCTCTCGCGCCGCGTCGGACGGCAGGAAGGCAATGACGGGAAAGCCGGAGGCCACAAGTTCGGCCGGACCGTGCAGCACCTCCGCCGCGGAGTAGGCCTCGGCGTGAATTGCGCAGGTCTCCTTGAGTTTCAGCGCCGCCTCCGCGGCGATCGCAAGCGTCGCGCCGCGGCCGAGCACGAAGGCGCTCCGGGCATTTGCCAGTCTCTCCAGCATCGCCGAGGGCGGCGGCGCCGCTTGCCCGAGCAGGACGCCCGGCAGGCCGGCGAGGGCGTCTGCGAGCTGCCGATCCTCGCGCCAGGCCGCGACGAGGCTCGCGCCCGCGACGAGGCCCGCAACCATCGATTTGGTCGCGGCGACGGAACGTTCGGTGCCGGCGCACAACGGCAGCAGTACTTCGGCCTCTTGCGCGAGCGGTGAGGCCACGTCGTTGACCAGAGCGACGGCCAGCGCACCGCCACGTCGTGCGGCGCGCTGCATTTCAATGATGTCGGGGCTGCGTCCCGATTGCGAGATCGCGACGGAAACGCCGCCTTCGAGCCGCATCGGCGTACGATAAAGCGTCGCGATGGAGGGGCCGATGGAGGCACAAGGCACCCCCGAAACAATCTCGACGAGGTATTTCAGATAGAGCGCGCAGCAATCAGACGAGCCGCGGGCGATCGTTGCGACGAGCGGCGGATCGAGGGTACGCAGACGCGCCCCAAGTTCGGCGAGCCGCTCTGCATTCTGGCTAAGCTGGCGCGCGACCGCATCGCCTGCCTCGTCGATCTCCTGAAGCATGTGGGTCGTCATCGGTGCGCCTTTCGGGTCGGTGGCGACAGCGTGAGTTCGGAGACGAAATCATAGGCGTCGGCGCGGTACCAGGATTTCGTGAACTCGACGCAGGATCCGTCGGCGAGGTAGGCGATACGCTGGATATAGAGCGCCGGGCTGTCCGGTGCGACGCCGAGCAGCTCCGCATCCGCATGATCGACGAGCGTCGCGCGCAAGCGCTGCAGGCCGCGGGTGGGCTTGAAGCCTCTCGTGGAAAGCGCCTCGTAAAGCGAGCCGCCGACCGAGTCCTGTTCAGGAAGAAAGCGTATCGGCACGGCGGCGCGCTCGATCGCCATGGGCGAACCGTCGGCGAGGCGCAGGCGTCCGAGCCGGAACACGCGTTCGTTCGGTCGTACGCCAAGCATCATAGCCTCTTCCGGCGTCGGCAGGAACACACCGCGCTCAAGCTCGCGCGAGCTCGCCTCCAATCCGCGCAGCCGCATGTCTTCCGTGAAACTCGTCAGGCGCGAGGAGGGCTGTTCCACGCGCGGCGTTGCGCGATGGATGAAGGTGCCGGCGCCATGGCGGTGAAACAGCACTCCTTCGGCGATCAGATCGGCAATCGCCTTGCGCAGTGTGGTGCGCGATACGTCGAGCAGCTCGCACAATAGGCGCTCGGCCGGAAGCAATTGTGTCTCCGCGAAGCGTCCGGTCTCGATCTCGCGCCGAAGCGCGTCGACCACCGCACGATACAGCTTCTGGCCCGGAGCGGTTTCGACCGTTAGGGACATGCCGCGTCCTCCGCGAGCGTTCCGCCGGCCAGCAGGATTGCGCCGTCGACCGCGTCGCGCCGCGGCGGGGCGAGGCGCTTGGCCACATCAGGCGGCAAAAAGGGCCGCAGGGGCTCGCCGAAGCCGCCGGCGAGCGCAATGCGCTCCGCGCCGAGCGCATTCAGCGCGTTCGCAAGTGAAGCTATCGCGCTGGCTGCCTCGCCGACAATTTCGCGTGCGCGCATGTCTCCGGACCTGGCGACGTCCAGGATCTGGGGCGCGAAGGCGCCGTAGTCTCTGGGCCTCGCGTCTGCTGCCCAGCGGCTCATCCGCAGTGGATCGTCATCGAAATGGCGCCCGAGCGCTTGCGCCAGGCCGCTCATCGGCTCGAGGCCATCGATCGCACGCAGCGTCGCGCGCAACGCCGACTCGCCGAGGCGTGCGGCAGATCCGTCGTCGCCGAGCCAGAAGCCGCGTCCGCCGATGATCGTCGTTCGAGCTCCCACCCGAGCGATGCCCGCCGAGCCCGTGCCCGCGATGATCAGGCCGCCGTCGCCGAGGCCATTGGCACCGACGCAGGCGGCGACAGCATCATTGACAGCGACGATGCGCGCAAAGCCGGGCAGGGCAGCGGAGACGCGCTCTGCTTCCTTGTCGTCCGAAAGCCCGGCAAGGCTAAGGCCGATTGCGATCTCCTGCTTTGGCGCGCCGGCAGAGATCGCGGACTCGATCGTTTCACGGACGACCCGCATGGCCTCGTCGAAATCGAGATAGATGTTCGATGCCGGCCCGAGACCGCGCCCGAGCTCGTGGCCCGACGAATCCCGCAGTCTCGCGCGGCAGCGGGTCGCGCCGCCGTCCACACCGAGGAAGAACTGGGCCGTCGCCAAGGAGCCTCCTAAAAAATTTCTTAACGCCTCTAGACAAGTGGTATGTCACGTGGCTAAAACAAATACAAGAGGTATCTACCATTGGTATTCATGATGCCGGTATTGCCGAGCTCGGAGACGGACGGGGAGGGGCGGCGCGCCGCCGGCGGTGTGGTGATGATCGATGAGGCGATGTTCGCGGAAGCCATGCTCGCATCCTACCGCCGCGCGATTGCTTCGGTCGCGGCTGTCTCCCCCGACATCCGCGCCGCCGCACTTCGTCTCGCCGCGATCTGGCGGGCAGGCGGGCGTCTGGTCTATGCGGGAGCAGGCTCCTCCGGTCTAGCTGCGGCCGAAGATGCAGCCGAGCTTCCTGGCACGTTCGGCCTTGAGCAGAGCCGCATCGCGATTGTCCTGCCGGGCGGGACCGCCGAGCCGTTCCGCATCGATGGGGCTGCGGAGGACGATGCCGCCGCCGGTGAACGGGCTATGACCGGGCTCGGTGACCTCTCTCGTGATGCTGTGATCGTCGTATCCGCGAGCGGCTCGACGCCGTTCACCGTCGCGGCCGCCGCCGTGGCGCGCCGTCGCGGCGCCTTTGTGATCGGCATCGCGCATCGTCCAGGTTCGCCTCTGCTCGTCGGTGCCGATGCGTCGATCTTGCTCGAGAGCGGGGAGGAGGCGCTGCGCGGCTCGACACGGCTCGCGGCCGGAGCTGCGCAAAAGGTCGCGCTCGGCATGCTCTCATCATTGATGGGATTCGAGCTTGGTCACATCCATCGGGGCCTGATGGTCAATCTGAAGGCCGATAATTTGAAATTGCGCGAGCGGGCGCGCGGGATCGTAGCAACAATCGCCGGCGTCAGCGATGCCAAAGCGGAAACGGCGCTGCGCGAGGCCGGCGGAGAGGTTAAGCCGGCCATCCTGATTGCCTGCGGCGCCGTCAGCATGAGCGAAGCCGTTAGGTGGCTCACTGCTGCGGAAGGCCGCGTCGACGAAGCGTTGCGCCGCGCAAGCGTCAACGGGATCAAGGGCGAAGGCCCGAACAAGGGAGCGTAGCATGAGACGGACTTTCAAGGCTGCAATGGGAGCTGAGGTTGCCGCGTTGGCGTTGCTTGCGGGGCTTGCTTCAGCTCAGGCGGGTTCGTTGAAGATCGAGAGCTGGCGCAATGACGACGCCGATATCTGGAACTCAAAGATCATCCCCGCCTTCAACAAGCACTATCCCGACATCAAGATCGAATTCGCGCCTTCAGCCCCCAAGGAATACAACGCCGCCCTGAACGCGCGGCTCGATGGTGGCACCGCCGGCGATCTCATCACGTGTCGTCCGTTCGACGCCTCGCTCGCGCTCTATCAGAAGCATCAGCTCGATGCGGTCGACGGCCTCAAGGGCATGGACAATTTCTCCGATGTCGCGAAGGCCGCATGGCAAACCGACGACGGCAAAGCCACCTTCTGTGTTCCGATGGCCTCCGTCATTGCGGGGTTCATCTACAACAAGGAGGCATTCGCCAAGCTCGGCGTGTCCGAGCCCAAGACGCTCGATGAATTCCACGCCGTACTCGAGAAATTCAAGAAGGACGGCACCTATGTCCCGCTGGTGATGGGCACGGCCGACCAGTGGGAGGCCGCCACCATGGGATTCCAGAACGTCGGGCCCGATTACTGGAAGGGAGAGGTCGGCCGCGCCAATCTGATTGCGGGCAAGGAAAAACTCACTGATCCGCAATACGTCGCCGCGTTCAAGGAGATCGCAAGCTGGGCGCCGTATCTCGGGTCAGGCTTCCAGGCGCAGACCTACGCCGATAGTCAGAACCTGTTCTCGCTCGGCAAGGGCGCGATCTATGCGGCCGGCTCGTGGGACATCTCGACATTCCGTGGCCAGGCAAAATTCGCCATGGGTGCATTCCCGCCGCCGCAGCCGGCCGGCACGACCGATTGCTATATCTCCGATCACACCGACATCGCGATGGGCGTCAACGCCGCGTCGAAGAACAAGGAGGACGCGAAGAAGTTCCTGGAATGGCTGACGACGCCGGAATTCGCAACGATCTACGCCAACGCGCTTCCTGGCTTCTTCCCCCTCGCCAAGACTCCGGTGAAGGTCGAAGACGACGTCGCGGCGACGATGGTTGGATGGCGCCAGACCTGCAAGTCGACGATCCGCAACTCGTATCAAATCCTGTCGCGCGGTACGCCGAATCTCGAAAACGAGATGTGGAACGTGTCCGCCCAGGTCGTCAACGGCAAGCTCACGCCTGATGCCGCCGGCAAGCAACTGCAGGACGGCCTCGACAAGTGGTACAAGCCGGCCAAGTGACGTCAGTCCCTCTCTCCGCTCTTGCAGGGAGAGGGACTTTCCTTGTTTTGTTCGATAGTTGCTGCACACTCCGCTGATCCCCGGCACGCGCCGCAGGCGCGGAGAGGGGCGATAACGCACGGCAGGTTTTATCTCTTTCCATCATGCCCGAACCGGTCTCGAACATCACCGCCCAGATGCCTCGCGCAAAACTCGCGGGCCTGCTGCTGTTCTTTCTCGGGCCGGCGGTCGCGATCTACACCCTGTTCTCGATATATCCCCTCGTCGCGACGATGGCGCTGTCCACCTACACAAGCGAGCCGTCCGGAACGCGGTATTTCGTCGGGCTTGCCAACTTCGAAACGCTGCTCGGTGATGCGTTGTGGTCGAAGCCGTTCTGGAATGCCTTCAGCAACAATCTCATATTCTTCGCCGTACATATGTGCGTGCAGAATCCGATCGGTATCGCGCTCGCAGGATTGCTGAGCCTGCCGGGCCTGAGGCTCAAGGGCTTTTATCGCACCGTCATGTTTCTGCCGACGATGCTTTCGGTTGTCATCGTCGGGTTCTCCTGGAACCTGATCCTATCCCCGCTCTGGGGCGTAGCTTCCGGCGCTTTGAAGGCCGTGGGGTTGGGCTCGCTGTTCGCTCCCTGGCTGGGCCTCGAATCGAGCGCGCTCGTTACCCTGTCCCTCATTTCCGTTTGGCAATTCGTCGGCATCCCGATGATGCTAATCTATGCCGCGCTGCTCAACATCCCCGAAGAGTTGATCGACGCGGCACGCGTCGACGGGCTCGGACATTTCCGCATCTTCTTCCACATCAAGCTTCCGCTCGTCCTGCCGACGATCAGCCTGGTCTCGGTCTTGACGTTCGTCGCCAACTTCAACGCTTTCGATTTGATCTATTCGGTCAAGGGCGCGCTTGCGGGGCCGAATTTCGCGACCGACATTCTCGGCACGTTTTTCTACCGCACCTTCTTCGGCAATCAGCTCCAGCTCGGCAATCCGACGATGGGCTCCGCGGTCGCGACCGTGATGTTCTTCATTATCCTCGTCGGCCTCTGCCTCTATCTCTTCCTCGTGCAGCGGCGCATCCGCCGTTACGCTTTCTGAGGGGGCCGGCATGACTGCTGAGCAACGCGCAAGGAGCCTCAGTGTCCATCTCGTCTTGATCGCCTACAGCCTGCTTGCCGTCGGTCCGATTCTGCTCGTCGTGATGAATTCGTTCAAGGTGCGTAGCGCCATCTTCGGTAGTCCGCTTGCGCCACCGGATTCTACAACCTTCAGCCTCATCGGCTATGAGAAGGTCTTTCGCTCCTCCCATATTCTGACCTACTATTCAAATTCGTTGATCGTGACCCTCGTCAGCATGGCTCTCGTGCTGCTGTTCGGCGCGATGGCGGCCTGGGCACTGACCGAATACCGCTTTCGCGGTTCGACGGCGCTCGCGCTGTTTCTGTCGATCGGAATCATGGTGCCGATCCGGCTTGGCTCCGTCGCGATCCTCAACATGATGCGGTCGGCTGGCCTCAACGACACGCTGACGGCCCTGGTTCTCGTCTACGTCGCGCAGGGCCTGCCGATGTCGATCTTCATATTGAGCGAGTTCATCCAGCAGATCCCCAAGGATTTGCGCGACGCCGCGCGCTGCGACGGCGTGCCGGAAACCCGCATCTTCTTCGAGGTGGTCGCGCCGCTACTGCGGCCGGCGATTGCGACGGTCGCCGTTTTCACCATCGTGCCGATCTGGAACGACCTCTGGTTTCCGCTGATCCTGACGTCGAGTGACTCGACGCATACCGTCACGCTCGGCGTGCAACAGTTTCTGGGCCAGTACATCACCGACTGGAATTCCGTGCTCGCGGCGCTGTCGATGGCGATCCTGCCGGTCGTCGTGATCTACATCATCCTCTCGCGCCAACTCATCGCAGGCCTCACCTCCGGCGCAGTCAAATAGGTTGTTAGAATGGCCAATCTGCGCATCGAGCACCTCAACAAACGTTATGGCGCGACGACCGTGCTCAACGACGTCAACCTGGACATCGAGGACGGTGAATTCGTCGTTCTCGTTGGACCGTCGGGGTGTGGCAAGTCGACGCTTCTGCGGATGATTGCCGGGCTCGACAGTGCGTCGGGCGGCGACATCCATATCGCCGGCAAGCTCGTGAACGCGCTCGCACCCGCCGAGCGCGGCATTGCGATGGTGTTCCAGTCCTACGCGCTCTACCCACACATGAACGTCCGCAAGAACATGACGTTCGGGTTGAAGTTCACCGGGGTGGAGCAGACTGAGCGCGAACGGCGCGTGGCGGAGGCGGCCCGCATGCTGCGGCTCGACGAATTACTCGAGCGTTATCCGCGCGATCTCTCCGGCGGACAGCGTCAGCGCGTGGCGATCGGCCGTGCGATCGTGCGCGAGCCCGCCGTTTTCCTGTTTGACGAGCCGCTCTCCAATCTCGACGCTGCCTTGCGCGTCTCGACACGCGTCGAGATTGCGAATCTGCATCGAATGCTGAAGTCGACGATCGTCTATGTCACGCACGACCAGGTCGAGGCGATGACGCTCGCCGACCGTATCGTCGTGATGAACAAGGGCTGCATTGAGCAGGTCGGCAGACCGCTCGATCTCTACTACGCGCCGGCCAATTTGTTCGTTGCCGGCTTCATCGGTTCGCCTGCGATGAATTTTTTCGAGGCAAGGGTTGCCAACTTCGAGGGTGGACGCGCACGCGTCGCGGGACCCGGCTTTCGCAGCTTCGATCTGCCGGCGACCTCATTGAAGGTCGGCGACACGCTGACGGTCGGTGTCCGTCCGGAGCATCTTGGTCGAGGGGAAGACGGTCCTTTCGCCGTCGAAGGCGTCGTCGAACTGGTCGAACGGCTCGGCGAAGCCTCCTTTGCTTATGTGCGCCGCGCCGACGATAGGCTGTTCGTTGCCGAGGTGCGCGGCAGGCAGACCCCGATGCCCGGCGAACGAGCTACGCTCACTGCCCCAGCTCGGGACGTGCACGTCTTCGATGCCGCAGGCCTGCGGGTCTCGACGCAGAACGATGTCTAGCTCATGTCGAGCCTCGTACGCTATCTCACGCATCCCCAGGTGAACATTGATCCGGCGATCCCCGTCCCATCCTGGGGCCTGAGTGAGATCGGCCGGGCTCGCACGGAGGGAGTGGTGGGTACGAGGCAGCTCTCACGCACCACGCAGATCATCTCCAGTGGTGAGCGCAAGGCGATCGAGACAGCCGAAATCATCGCCGCAAAGCTGAATCTCGAGGTAGAGGTGCGGGAGGCGATGCATGAGAATGACCGATCCGCAACGGGCTTCTTGATGCCTGACGAATTTCAGGCGGTGGCCGATCAGTTCTTTGCCCAGCCCCAGATCAGCGTTCGAGGCTGGGAGCGGGCGGTTGACGCCCAGTTGCGTATCGTCAACGAGGTCGAACACGTCTTGGCCCGGAATAAGCCGGGCGATGTGCTGTTTGTCGGGCATGGTGGCGTCGGCACTCTGCTGTATTGCCACTATTCGGGCGTTGCGATTGATCGAAAGCATGATCAGCCCGGCAGTGGGGGGTATTATTTTGCGTTCAGCAGAGATGACCGCCACGTGCAACATTCATGGCGTCGCCTCGAAGACCTCTGATCTTGCGGTGGGGGCGAATCTCGATCGCTAGTGCCGTGTGACGAGCATCTGGCAAGCAGCTTCGCATCGCGCGAAGGCGCAGTTCGCAGCACAAGCAGGGTGAGTCTATGGGCGGCCCTGCTTTTGGGCGTCCCGAAGCGATCCTGTCCTATGGTTGCCTCACTCCCACAACGTGGCTTGTGTGCCATGATGGCGCAGGGAGAACTCCGAGCGAAGATGATGCGATCGTCGCTCATGCTTTTTCAAGGATGTGAAATTCGCCTTCGCGCGGATCGTTTCGTTTGACAGTGTGCACCTCCACCAAGAAATGTCCGGGAGAGGACGGCAAGATCAAACAAGGGCCGCCCGCAGCTGGGGTTACGGAGGAGGCGGCTCAGTGCTTGGATTGATGCAGGATCGACCGTTATTGATCTCGAGCCTGATCGAGCATGCGGCACGTTTTCATCCCAAAACGGAGATCGTGAGCAAGACCTGCGAGGGAACGTTCCATCGTAGCGATTATGCCGGGTTGCGGTCGCGCGCTGCAAAGCTCGCAAAGGCGCTGATCAAACTCGGCGTCGGGCCAGGCGATCGTGTCGCGACGCTCGCCTGGAACGCCCATCGTCATATGGAGCTCTATTTCGCTGTATCCGGCATCGGCGCGGTGCTTCACACCGTCAACCCGCGCCTGTTTCCCGAGCAGATCGACTACGTCATCAATCACGCCGAAAACCGGGTGCTGCTGTTCGACATCACTTTCGCCGATCTCGTTCAGAAGCTGCGGTTCAATCTGGTCACCGTCGCGCATCTGGTGGCGATGACGGACGAGGCGCACCTCCCGATCCAGCTTCCCGATTGCCTCTGCTATGAGTCGCTCGTCGAAGGGGAAGACGACATCCTGACCTGGCCAGTGTTTGACGAGCGAACAGCGTCGTCGCTCTGCTACACATCCGGCACGACCGGCAACCCGAAGGGGGTGCTCTACAGTCATCGCTCGACCATCCTACATTCGTTTGTCGCCTGCGCGAGCGATGGTCTCAAACTGTCCAGCGGTGACAGCGTTCTTCTCGTCGTGCCCTTGTTCCACGTGAACGCTTGGGGAATTCCCTATGCTGCTGCGATGTGCGGGGCCAAGGTCGTGCTGCCCGGTCCTGCCCTGGACGGCGGGAGTGTCTACGAACTGGCGGCGCAAGAAGGCTGTAACTTCTCGCTCGGCGTGCCGACCGTTTGGCTCGGCTTCTTCAAGTACGTCGAGGAAAACCCAGGGCTCGATCTTTCCGCGATCAAACTAGAGCGTGTAGTCGTCGGGGGATCCGCCGCGCCGCGCAGCATCATCGAGAAATTCCGCAGTATCTTCGGTGCTTTCGTTATCCATGCCTGGGGCATGAGCGAAACAAGCCCGCTGGGCTCGATCGGCAATCTTCTGCCGGTTCATCGCGATTTGCCGGTCGCCGACCAAGTATCTGTCCAGTGCAAGCAGGGGCGCGCGATCTACGGCGTCGAACTCCGGATCGTAGGCGAAGACGGAGCGCCGCTGCCGCATGACGGCGTAAGTGCCGGAAACCTGATGGTGCGCGGGCCTTGGGTTGCGTCGGGCTATTTCAAGGGCGAGGGCGGGGGAGTGCTGGATGCTGAGGGATGGTTTGCGACGGGAGACGTCGCGACCATCGATCCCAACGGTTACATCCAGATCACGGATCGCTCGAAAGATGTGATCAAATCCGGCGGCGAGTGGATCTCTTCGATCGACCTCGAGAATGTCGCGGTCGCCCATCCGGCCGTGCAGGAGGCGGCGGTCATCGGATTGCCGCATCCGAAATGGCAGGAGCGGCCGCTCCTGGTCGTGGTCCGAAAACCGGACACCGATCCCGCTCGCGAGGACATCCTGGACTACATGTCCGGCCGCGTCGCGAAATGGTGGCTTCCCGACGATGTCGTCTTCGTGAACGAGTTGCCGCACACCGCGACCGGAAAGCTGCAGAAGACCAAGTTGCGCGAACTGTTCAAAGACCACGCATTGCCGACCTAACGTCGGCGCTGGCGTCACCGAAAAGCAGAGACCATGCCCGAACTGATGCTCGACGATCCCGACGGTACGCTGGTGATGCTTCGCGACAGCGTCACCGGTTTTGCCGCGCGTTTTCCAGGTGCAAAGGCCATGCGCGAAAAACGCGGGCGTGGCGGGACCATGGATCCGCTGATCTGGTCCGCAATGGCGGAAGCCGGATGGATCGGGCTGTTGCTGCCCGAAGAATGCGGCGGCGCGGGTCTCGGGTTGCGCGAGCAGGCTGTCCTCAGCGAGGCGCTGGGCCGCGCCTTGATCGCCGAACCGACCGGAACGGCCTCGGTCTTTGCCGCGACGCTGCTCGGCGGTGCTTCGCCAGGCGCAGAGCGCAGCCGCCTGGCTGCCGGATTGGCCGGCGGCGAGATTGTCGCGGTGCCGGCATGGACGCCCGGTGCGAAGTCGATTGTCGCACGCTACACCGATGGCAGCATCGTGCTGTCCGGCGAAGCACGCTTCATCGATGCTGCGCGTTCCGCAACGGATTTCCTTGTGGTCGCCCAGGATGCCGACGGCGTCATGCTTCTGAGCGTCGCCGCCGATGCGGACGGGGTGACGATATCGGAACGGGCCGCGGTTGATGGCGGTGCGCTTGCGACCATCTCGCTATCCGATTGCGCCGTGCCGGCGGGTCGTATCCTGTCGCGCGCGAACCGATCCGAGGATCTTCTCCGTCAGGCGATTCTGCATACGCGGCTGGCGCTCGCGGCCGAGTTGACCGGCGTCGCGTCGAAAGCGCTCGAGCTCACGATTGCCTATACCAGCGATCGCGTGCAGTTCGGCAAGCCGATCGGCAGTTTCCAGGCCATCCAGCACCGCTTGGTCGACATGTGGATCGAGGCGGAATTCGCAGCCGCTGCCGTGGTCAACGCGGTCGATGCAGTGCAGGCGGACGATGACGACGCGGCGCAGCTGGCAGTGTTGGCGGCCAAGGCGCGAGCGGGCGAAGCCGCATTCTCGATCTGCCGCCGCGCGGTGCATCTCCATGGCGCCATGGGTTACACCGACGAGTGCGATATCGGCCTCTATCTGAAGCGCACCATCAATCTCAATGCCATGCTGGGACAGCCTGAACAGCTGCGCCTGGAGTTTGTCGAACGCGAAAGCGGCTACCGCCGCGAGAGGACCTAATGGATAACAATCTGATCAAGACGGAAATCAAGGATCACATTGCGGTCGTGACGATGGATGCGCCGCCAGTGAACGCGCAATCCAAGGAGTTTGTCGAGGAGTTCATCACGGTTTTCGACGAATTGAACGAGACGCCGACGGTACGGGTGATCGTTTTGACCGGTGCCGGAAAGACTTTTTCGGCAGGAGCCGACATCAAGTCGCGCGGTAAGGTCGGAGCGGTGCCAGGCGACACGTATCGCCATCTGCGGCGGGCGCGCGAGGTTGGATTCTGCATCATCGAGTCCAACAAGCCGGTGATCGCCGCCGTGAACGGCCCGGCGCTGGGCGCTGGCCTCGGCCTCGCGCTCTGTTCGGACATCATCATGGCGTCCGAGAACGCGGTGTTCGGCTTGCCGGAGATCGACGTCGGCTTGATGGGCGGGGTGCGGCATACGATGCGCATCATTCCGCATACGCTGGCGCGCCGTATGGTGCTGACCGGCTACCGGGTGCCGGCGGCCGAGCTCTATCGCCGCGGCATCATCGAGGACTGCCTGCCTCGGGAAGAGCTGATGCCGGCCGCCCTCAAGATGGCTGCCGAGATCGCAAAAAAGAGCCCGATGGCACTCAAGCTCGCCAAGCGAGCGATCAATACGGTCGAGACCATGGGCTTGAAGGACGGCTATCGCTTCGAGCAAAACCTCACGGTGGAGATGACGCAGCACGAGGATTCCAAGGAGGCGATGCGGGCGTTCATGGAGAAGCGCACCCCGATCTTCAAGGATGTGCTTTGATGGCGGCCGACTGGAACGACATTCCCGACGAGGAGTTCAGGTCGATCTTTCGCGCGTGGGTGGACCAGAACTGCCCGGTCCATCTGCGCTACATGCGCAAGCAGCGTCCGCTCTTCAACGAGGTCGCCGAGTGGTATCATGCGCTGGCCGCCAAGGGCTGGCTGGCGCCCACCTGGCCGCAGCAGTATGGCGGCATGGGCCTTTCGGCGGCCAAGCACATGATCTATGTCGAGGAATGGGGACGGCTCGGCTGTCCACGAATTCCGGATCATGGCATCGGGCTAGTCGGTCCGCTCCTCATCGAGTACGGCACCGAAGAGCAGAAGTCTCACTACCTGCCGCGTATCCTATCCGGCGAGCACGTCTGGTGTCAGGGCTACTCCGAACCCAACGCGGGATCTGATCTGGCAAGCCTGAAGACATCAGCGGTGCTGGATGGCGATGAGTTCGTGGTCAACGGACAGAAGATATGGACGACGCTGGCCCATTGCGCCAACTGGATCTTCGTTCTCGTTCGGACCGAACGTGATGCCAAGGTGCGCCAGAAGGGTATCACGGTCCTGTTGCTTGACCTGACCTCGGCTGGTGTTCGCGTCCGACCGATTGCAAATCTGCGTGGCGAGGCCGACTTTTGCGAGGTTTTCTTCGACAATGTGCGTGTGCCACTGAACAACCTGGTCGGCAGGGTCAACGAAGGCTGGACCGTCGCGAAGTCGGTACTTGGCCACGAACGCATCTTTCTGGGGGCGCCGACGCGCCCTGAATATGCGCTGGAGCGTCTGCGACGGCTTGCGGAAGCCCGTGATGCGTTCGAAGATCCCGCGTTCATGTCGCGCTTCGCACGCCTGCGGCTCGACCTCTACGATCTAGGATCCGCCTTCGAGCGCTATGCGAAGGTTCTGCGGGCCGGCGGAGAACTCGGCGCCGATGTCTCTGCTCTCAAGATCTTCACGACCGAGCTCTACCAGCGGATCACCGAGGAAATGCTCATGGTCGCAGGCGAAGAGGCGCGGCTTGCCGACGATCTCATCGCGGGGGATGTCGAGATCGATGCGATGAACCTCTTTCTCGACTCGCGTTCGCCGGCAATTTTCGGCGGCTCCAACGAGATTCAACGCAACATCCTCGCCAAGGCCGTGCTCCGGCTTCCCGGTTGAATGTTGCGTCAGAACTCGACGTCGATCAGCTTGTCGAACTGGTCGTCCGTCTTGACCGACCTCGCCGCCCGCTGCAGGACGGCGAGGTAACGATTGAAATTCTGGCGGATCCGCTCGGCGGCACCGCCGAGGCCGATGACCATGGGCTGATTCTGGATCGTCACGGGCAGCAGGACGCAGATCGTCGCGCCGCCCTGAATGGGAATGTCTTCGGCAGAGCAATATCCCTTGCCGCGGAGCTGTCGAATGCGAGTCATCATCTCGGGCAGCTTCACGCGATCCGATGCGTTGGGCGTTGCAATGTTCGCACGGCGAATGATGTTGTCGACCTTCTCGTCCGACATCGTGGACATCAAGAGCCAGCCCAATGCCGATTGAGTCAGCGGGCGCAGCGTCCCCTCGTCGACGTGGAAGCGAAGCGGGTGGATCGATTGCACGATCTTGACGTATTGAAGGTAGACATCGTTCGTCGTGCCGATCGAAACGGTTTCGCCGGTGGCCGCGTGCACGTCATGCATGGCTTCGATCGTCCGGCTGTTGCCGAACAGAGCCCGTGGAATCCAATCGCCTAGCGATGTCACCTTGGGTGTCGGGAAGTAGACGCGCATGCGCCGGTCGTAGTTCAGATAGCCCATGCCGACGAGTGTCTTGAGCAGAACGGTCGTGCTCGACGGCGGATAACCCAGCGCGAGACCGATCTCGGACATCGCGCGCGGTTGTCGAACGTTCATGAAGAACTGGAGGATCTCCAGCGCGCGTAATGCTGACTTCACGGTGGATGGTCCACCCGGTATCGCTGCGGATTTCGTGACCGCCGCCTGCATGCTTCGCATCCCCATCGCCGCTAAAATTCACGGATGTGAAAGTCGGCTTCACAAATGAATTATATTTTGTTTGACCCAACTGCGCATGACAAGGTGCCTCCAGTCAAGGCCAAGAACACGAAAGAGTGGCCGAGCTGGAGAGGGCGTCGTGGGAAGCGGCAGGTTGCAGGGGCGCGTGGCGCTCGTCACGGGCGGAGGGCGAGGCATCGGCCGGGCCATCGCGGAAGCCTTTGCCCGCGAGGGCGCAGCGGTCGGGGTGCTCGATCTGAAGGTCGACGTGGCGGAGGCCGCAGCGCACGCCATTGTCGCGGATGGCGGCCGGGCTACTGCGATCGTCGGCAATGCCGGCGAGCGAGCCGCCGTTTTTGCCGCGGTGGACCGTCTTGTCGAGGCATTTGGTCCGCCGACCATCCTGGTCAACAACGCGATGTGGAATCGTTACGGCCCGCTGGAGCAGCAGACCGAGGAGATGGTCGGCCGGATGATCGATGTCGGCCTGAAGGGTGTGATCTGGGGCTATCAGGCGGTGCTGGCGCCAATGACCGCAGCCGGCGGCGGAGCCATCGTGAACATCGGATCGCCGTCTGCCGTGCTCGCGATGGCGAATGGTGTGATGTACAGCGCGGTGAAGGCCGCGGTGGCGGGCGCAACACGCTCCGCCGCAGCCGAATTCGGTCCACGCGGAATCCGAGTCAACGCGATCGCGCCGGGGCCGACACCGACCGATGGCGCCAATCTCGTCGTTAGCGAGGAGGCGTGGGAGCGACGCCGGGCGCGTGTGCCGATCGGGCGGCTCGGCGAACCGCGCGACGTGGCGAATGCAGCAGTCTTTCTTGCAAGCGACGAGGCGAGCTTCATCACCGGCGACATGTTGTTCGTCGATGGAGGAATTACCTACGCGTTCTCTTGAGCGCACATCAATCGATCTTGGTCGCCCGCAACAACAAGAAGGTCCGGGCAGATCCGCGGGCTATAGGGAGGAAGAAATGAGACTGTCGGCTGCCTACCTCGCCGTCATGGCGATCCTATCGGGTGCAATAGCGTTTGCCACGTCACCGGTCTTGGCGCAGGGGATTTCCGGAGACGTCATCAAGATTGGCGTCATGAACGACCAGACCGGTCCTTACTCCGACAATTGCGGGCCGGGTTCGGTTGTCGCCGCGCGACTTGCGATCAGCGACTTTGGCGGTGCCGTCAACGGCAAGAAGGTCGAGCTCGTCGTGGCCGACGACCAGAACAAGCCGGACATCGGCGTTTCTATTGCGTTGCGTTGGCTAGACAATGAAGGCGTGGATGCGATCGTCGGATGCTCGGCCTCCTCGATTGCGCTCGGCGTGCAGGACGTCATGAAGAACCGGAAGAAGCCCTATCTCCTGGCGGGAACGGCGGCTTCGGTGTTTACCAACGAAAAATGTTCGCCGATGACGACGCAATGGACGATGGACACCTATGCGCTGCCGAAGGCGACGGTGAAATCATTGTTGGCGCGGGGGTTGGATACCTGGTTCTTTGTCACCGTCGACTACTCGTTCGGCAAGGCCTGGCAGGCCGACACCACGAACTTCATCAAGGCCGACGGCGGCAAGGTCGTAGGTTCCGTCCTGCATCCGCTCAATTCTTCTGACTTCTCCTCGTTCCTGCTGACGGCCCAATCGAGCGGAGCGAAGGTCATCGCGCTGGCGAATTCGGGTTCGGACTTCGCCAATGCCATGAAGCAGGCCCAGGAATTCGGGCTCACGCAGAAGCAGCAGCTTGCCCCACTGGGATTGATGATCAATCAAACACATAGCATCGGCCTGCAGCCGCTGCAGAACGTACGCCTGACGACGCCCTTTTACTGGGATAAAACAGATGAGACGCGCGCCTTCGCAAAGCGCTATCAGGCGGCGTTCAACGGCCGGGTCCCGAACGAGGCGCAGGCGAGCACGTACAGCGCTGTGACGCACTATCTCAAGGCAATTGCCGCGACGCAGACCGACGACGGCGAGGCGGTGATGCGACAGATGAAGAGCACGCCAATCAATGACTTTGAGATGAAGAATGTCAGCATCCGTGCCGACGGTCAGGTGATGCGGCCGCTTTATGCCGCTCGTATCAAGACGTCGACCGAGTCGAAGTATCCTTACGACTACTACGAGATCACCGACACAATTCCTGCCGATGACGCCTGGCGGCCGACAGCCGAGAGCGCCTGCGATCTCCTGAAGACGCAATAAGCGCGGCGGCGGGCCGGCGTGACCCGTCACCCGCTTGCATACCCCAACTTCGCGAGATGACACGAGACGAAACTTAGCCGGAATTCCCTTGATGGCGCTCCAAGTGAGCAAGATATCAGCGACGGCCGCACAGCTTGGCGAAAGCCCGGTCTGGGATGTCACGCGGCAGCGGCTCTACTGGGTCGATGGTGTCTCGCGCCGGGTCCACGCCTTTGAACCCGAGCGCGGGATCGGGCGGCACTGGGATGTGCCGTCCATGATCGGCTCGGTCGGACTGGCCAAGGGCGATACTCTCGTCGCAGCGCTCGCGGATGGCATCTACCGGCTCGATCTCGGCTCAGGCGAACTGACACCGCTGTTCCGGCCAGATCCGTGCGATCCGCGCGTGCGCTTCAATGACGGCAAGGTCGATCGTTGGGGGCGGTTTCTCTGCGGCACGATGGGCGTGCATGCCGAGCCGCTGGGGCAGCTCTTTCGCATCGACGCCAGCGGAGCGCACACGGTGCTTGCCCGCGATATTCGCATTTCGAATGCGCTCTGCTTCAGCCCCGACGGCCGCACCATGTACTTCGCCGATAGCCTCGATCGGGCGATCCGCGCCTATAGCTCCGAGTCGGGCGACGCGTTCGATCCGGAACCGCGGATTGTCATCGACACCGCGCCATATCAGTCGGGGCCCGACGGGGCGACGGTCGATTGCGAAGGCTGCCTTTGGGTCGCGCTCGTGCAGGTGGGCAAGATCGCGCGCTTCACCCCGCAGGGCGCGCTCGATCGCCTGATCGACGCGCCGACCGACTTGCCCTCATCGGTTGCCTTCGGCGGTCCTGATCTGTCAACGCTCTACGTGACCTCGATCAAGGATTCAGGATCGGGACGCGCCGTCTCGCACCACCCGGACGGTGGCTTTCTGTTCGCGATCGACGGCCTCGGCGTGACCGGCCTACCTGAAGCGCAATTCGGGCTCCAGCCAATCCCTTCCAGTTGAGAACATGCCTTGATACGCTATCATCCAGCCTCGCTCGATCCTCTCTTCAAGCCACGATCCATCGCCCTGATCGGAGCATCTGATGATGTTGCGCGCATTGGCGGCCGTCCCTTGCGCTATCTGCGCGAAGGCGGTTTCAAGGGCGCTGTCTATCCGGTCAATCCGAAGCGGGACACCGTCCAGGGGATCAGGTCCTACGACTCGGTCGCAGCGCTTCCGGAAGTGCCGGACGTCGCCATCCTCGCAGTGCCGGCGCAGGGCACGGTTCAGGCGCTGAGAGACTGCGCGGATCGCAAGGTCAAGGCGGCCGTGGTGTTCTCGGCCGGCTTTGCTGAGGCGAGCGAGCAGGGACGTCTCGCACAGGACCAGATCGCCGGCATCGCCCGCGAGAGCGGCATGCGCGTGCTCGGCCCGAATTGTCTCGGACTGTTCAACGCTGGCATGGGCTACTACGGAACATTCTCGGCGATCCTTGATGCTGCATTCGTCGAACCAGGTCCGGTCGCCGTCGTCTCGCAAAGCGGAGCTTATGGCTCCCACATTGCCCACTTGGCGCGCCAGCGCGGCCTCGGCATCGGGCAATGGATCACGACCGGAAACGAATGCGATATCGACGTCGCGGAAGCGTTGCGTTGGGTGATCGAACAACCCGAAGTCAGGGTCGTGATGGCCTATGCGGAGGGCATTCGCGATCGCGATACTTTCATCGAGGCGCTGGAGGTTGCGCGGGCGAAAGAAAAAGCCCTTGTCTTTCTGAAGGTCGGCCGCTCCGATGTTGGCGCCCAAGCGGTTAGCTCGCACACCGCGGCGCTGGCGGGATCGGATGCCGTGTTCGATGCGGTGTTGCGGCAATATGGTGCCTATCGCGCGCGGACCACTGCGGAGCACCTGGACGTGACCTATGCCTGCGCACGGGGGCTTTATCCCGCCGGCAACAGGTTCGGCATCTTCACGCTGTCCGGCGGCTTCGGCATTCAGATGGCCGACGACGCATCGGCGTGCGGGCTCGACGTCGCGCCCATGCCCGAGGCGGCGCAGGATGAGCTGAAGGCGATGCTGCCCTACGCATCGCCGCGCAATCCGGTGGACGCGACGGCGCAAGCGCTCACTGATCTCCCGCTGATGACGAGCTATATTGCCGCAATGCTCGAGAAGGGCGGCTATCACCTCTTCGCCGGCATTTTCGGCAGCGGACCGGCGAGCCCCACTTTTTCGGCCTCGCTGCGCCAAGTGTTGCGGACTGCGACGGCCGGGCATCAAGGCCGCGTCTTGGCGCTGTCGATGTCGGCGCCGCCGGAGATCGTCCGCGCCTATGAGGACGACGGCTTTCTGATCTTCGAGGATGGCTCTGCCCTGGTGAACGCGTTGGCGGCGCTGGTCTGGTTTCGCCGCAGCTTCGACGCGGCGAAGCATGCGCGCACGGCCTCGACCGTTGCGTCGCGAATCGCGCCGTCGGATGGCCCGCTCAGCGAGCACGAAGCGAAATCGCTGTTGCAGACGGCCGGTATTGCGTTTCCGAAGGAAGCGCTGGTGCGACCGGATGAGGATGCCGGCACGGCCGCCGCGGCAATCGGCTTTCCGGTGGTGGTGAAGATCTCATCGCCGGACATCGCACACAAGACCGAGATCGGTGGAGTGATCGTCGGTCCCCGCGACGAGGCGCAGGCCCGCGAAGCCGCCCGCACCATCCTGTCCCGTGCGCGTGACAAGCGGCCCGACGCGCGGATCGATGGTGTCGCCGTCTCACCAATGATCAGGGGAGGCGTAGAGACCATTGTCGGGGTGGTGCGGGATCCGTCCTTCGGTCCTGTAGTGATGTTCGGGCTCGGCGGCATTCTCGTCGAGGTACTCAAGGACGTGACCTTTCGCGTTGCGCCGTTCGATGTCGCAGAGGCGCAGCGGATGATCCGCGAGATTCGAGGCTTTGCCGTGTTGGAAGGCGTGCGTGGTGCGCCGCCGGCCGACGTCGATGCGCTGGCGGCGATGCTGTCGGGCCTTTCGCAATTTGCTGCCGACAATGCCAGCGTGATCGAAAGCATCGACCTCAACCCGGTTCTAGTGATGCCACGCGGCGAGGGCGTCATGCCTCTCGACGCGTTGCTGGTACCGTGCAGCGCCGCGTCTCGCGATTGACGGCTAGTGGTTAAGCAGAGGGAAATATGGCCGACGAAGCAAAGCTGACCGAGTTCTTGGACCGGGAGGCGATCCGCGATTGCATCTACCGCTACTGCCGGGGGATCGACCGAGCCGACGAAGCCACGCTGCGAAGCTCCTATTGGCCCGATGCGACCGATCGACACGGCGTCTATTCCGGACCGGTCGAGGGCTTCTTTCTCTGGGCCCGCGAGGTGTTCAAGAGCGGCGCGCGCAACGTCCATCAGGTCGGTAACATCTTGATTGAACGCGTCGGGCCGGCGCGTGCCGCGGTCGAGACCTATTTTCTTGCCCTGCAGCGTGGTCCAGGCAAGGACGGGATCGTGCGGCAATTTCTCATAGCCGGACGCTATTGCGATCTCTTCGAGAAGCGTGGTGGTGAGTGGCGCGTCGCGCGGCGCATCGTGGCGTTCGACTGGGTTGAGGAGCAGGCGGTGCCAACCGAGAGCGAGGAGGTGCGTTTTGGCCCGCGCATGCCGATCGGAGCGCCGCACCCGAACGATCCTATCCATGAAATTCTGGCCGAGGCCCGCCGCACGTAAGATGTATGCCATCGCGGCGAGGGAAAAACGATAATGCAAAAGCCAAGGCGCGTCGTCGTGATCACCGGAGCGGCCGGCGGCGTCGGCTGTGCGCTACTCGAAGCGTTCCATCGGGACGGCGATATCATCGTGGCCGTCGACCTGCCAGGCACCGACGTCGTCAACGTCACGGCTTCACTCGGCGGCGAGCACGTGGCGTTCCACTGCGATGTGGCTTCCGAAGACGAAGTCGTGGGCCTCGTCGCCGCGATCGAGCAGCGATTTGGGCGGATCGACGTCCTCGTCAACAACGCCGCACTCGGACCAACCATGGCAGCGACTGTCGACACGGACGTCGCCTCTTTTCGCAAGGCGTTGAGCGTCAACCTGTGCGGCCCCTTCGTGCTCGCGCGCGAGGTGGCGAGACGCATGATGGGGCTCGGCGGTGTCATCGTGAACATCGCGTCGCTGGCGGGCGTGCTCGGCAATCCGAAGCGCAACGCCTATGCGGCGTCCAAGGCTGGATTGATCTCGGCGACGCGGTCGCTTGCCTGCGAATGGGCGAAGCATGGCATTGGCGTCGTGGCGATTGCGCCGGGCTATGTCCGCACTCCGATGGTCGCGGAGCTCGAGCGCTCAGGCAAGGCGAATCTCGATCTGGTTCGGCGGCGCATTCCGCTCGGGCGCATGGGACGGCCGGACGAGATCGCGGCCGTGGCGCGCTTCCTCGCCTCGCCGGAGGCAGGCTACGTGACAGGGGCGGTTCTCGCCGTCGATGGCGGCTGGCAATCCTTCAATCAGCCGGGCGATGCGCATCCACCCGTCATCGGGACGCCGGACGCCGAACTGGCGACGGCCGAGCGGTCGTCGCGGGAGCGCATCGTGGTGGTGACCGGCGGCGCCAACGGGATCGGCGAAGCGATCGCTCGGCGATTTGCCTCCGGCGGCGACACCGTGGTCATCGCGGACAAGGATGGCGATCGCGCCGCCAACCTGGTGCGTGCGCTCGGCACGAAGCACATGGCATTCACACTCGATGTCTCGTCGGAGCAGGACGTGCTGGCGCTGTTTGCCGCGATCAGGCAGCGCTTTGCTCGCATCGACGTGCTGGTCAACGATGCGGCGGTGGCCGACAGTTTTGTGCCGGCGCTCGACCAGTCTGCGGCTGATCTCGATAAGGTGTTGGAGGTGAATGTCATCGGCGCATTTCTCTGCGCCCGCGAAGCGATCAAGCAGATGAGTGGCGGCGGCTTCATTCTCAATCTCGGCTCGATCAACACGTTCATGCCGTTCGCGCCGCGCCACGCCTACGGCGCCTCGAAGGCGGCCATCGACATTCTGACGCGATGTATGGCGGCTGAACTTGGTCCTGCCGGGCTGCGCACCGCCACCATTGCTCCGGGCTATATCAACACGCCGGGCGTGGCCGCATTGCGGGCGTCGGGTCGCATCGACAGCGCGCGGATCCGGCGGCGTGTTCCGCTCGGCCGCTTCGGCGAGCCGGCGGAGGTCGCGAACGCAGCTTATTTCCTGGCGTCAGCGGAGGCGTCCTACATCAACGGGTCGATCCTCTATCTCGACGGCGGCTGGACTGCGTTCGGCGACGTCGGCGATGCGAGCACCACGAGCGATTGATGACAAGCGAGTGGGCGGTGATTGCTGATACATCTCGGCAGGGCGTGACGTTCGACGCCCCGTACAGGTCTCGTGACGCGCTCATTCTCTTTCATAGATGTGAAACTGAAGCCACATGCCATCAAAGCGGTAGTGGTGCTGTAGAACTCATGAGATGGTTTTCAAGGCAAGGCCGCAGTCCAGCACAGGCGATTTCGCATGCGGCACATCGCCAATCGCCGCTCCAACCTAAACGATGCAAGCGAGGAAATGCCCGAGATGAGCAACTCTGAGATGGGGGCACAACGCCTGGACATCGTCGTCGTGGGGGCTGGTTTCGGCGGCTTGTACGCCGTGTACAAATTTCGGGAAATGGGCCTCAAGCTCGCGGCGTTCGAAGCGGGTGGCAATGTCGGGGGCGTGTGGTATTGGAATCGCTATCCGGGCGCGCGGGTCGACCTTCCGAGCGTTGACTACAGCTATTCGTTCTCTCCCGAGATCGAGCAGGAATGGACGTGGTCAGAGGAATTCGCGTCCCAGCCGGAACTTCTCGCCTATTTCAATTTCGTGGCCGACCGGCTCGACCTGCGCAAGCACTATCAATTCAACACTCGCGTCACCAGTGCGATCTGGGACGAGACGCGCAAGCTCTGGAGGGTCACGACGGATCGCGGCGGGACGGTCGAGGCAACCTACTGCGTGATGGCCACCGGACCGCTATCCGTCCCCATGGATCCCCAGATTCCGGGGGTTACGAGCTACAAGGGCGAGCTGTTGCGCGCGGGCAAGTGGCCGCATCATCCGGTGAGCTTTGCCGGCAAGCGCGTCGGCGTGATCGGCACGGGATCGAGCGGCATCCAGATCGTACAGGAAGTTGGTCGGAAGGCCGACGAGCTCTTCGTCTTCCAGCGCACGCCAAGTTTCACCATGCCGATGCGCAACCAGAAGCTGGAGGCGGACTACGTCGCCGAGGTCAAGCGCAATTACGCCGGCCTTCGCGAGGCTGCCCGCAGCAGCCCGAATGGCGGGGTGCGCCCTTGGACCACCCGCGCCTTCTTCAGCGTGACGCCGGTACGACGTCGCGAGCTCATGGAAGACGCCTGGAAGGCCGGCGGCCTTGCAATGCTCGGGACTTTCACAGATCTACTGAGTAACGAAGAGGCCAATGAGCATGTCGCCGAATTCGTGCGAGGCAAGGTCAGCGAGGTCGTCAAGGACCCCGTCACGGCGGAAAAGCTCAAGCCGCGCGGCTATCCCATCTTCGCCCGCCGCCCATGCCTCGACACCGAATACTATGAGACCTTCAATCTGCCCAATGTCCACTTGATGGACTGCGTTGCCGATCCCATTCTCGCGATCACTGAGAAGGGCGTGCGAACCGAGACGGGCGAAACCGAGCTCGACATGCTGATTCTCGCGACCGGCTATGATGGGCTGACCGGCGCGCTAACGGCGTTCGATGTCGTCGGCCGCGGTGGCGGCAAGGTCAACGATAAATGGAAACACGGTGCGAGGTCCTATCTCGGCCTTATGATGGAAGGTTTCCCGAACCTGTTCATGACCACGGGGCCGAACGGTCCGGCAGCGTTGGCCAACATCGTCAGGATCAGCGAGAACGACGTTGACTGGATTGCGAACCTGATCACGCACATGGCCGATCACGGCCTCGCCACCGTCGAGCCGACCAAAGCGGCGGAAGATGGATGGATGGAGCTCGTGGTCAGGATCGCGCAGCGCTCTTTGCTGAACAAGGCGAAGACCTGGTATCTCGGCGCCAACGTCAAGGACAAGCCGCTAGGGCTCACGCTCTTCACCGGCGGATTTCCAAAGTATCGGGAGTATTGCGTCGCCGTCGCGCAGGCGGGGTATCGTGACTTCGTCTTTGAGCGCGGACGAACCCCGGTCGCGGCTTAACCGTTACTCCAGGATCTGGCGGCCTTTCGTTGCCTGGAGCTCGATCAATTGGCCATGATGGGCTGGAGCGAGTGCTCGAGCCTTCTCAGGGCACGTCCTTCCACGCTCCGGCGCGACTTGAGGCGTGAATGGTCTCGACGAGCGTTTGAATACGCAGGCCAGCGCGGAAGCTGAATGGCTCCGATCGACGTCCTGCGATAGCGTCCAGATAGCACGCGACCTCGACCGCCTTCAGGTCGTTGAAACCAAGTTGGTGGCCTGGCGCGATGCAGAACAGGCCGTATGGCCGATGATCCGGGCCTGCCTCGATCCGGCGGAATCCCTGACGGCCACGGTCGTCGTCGGTCGAAAAGAAATGCAACTCGTTGAAGCGTTCCTGGCTGAAGGCGAGGGCGCCTCTGCTGCCATAGACCTCGAAGTCGTGTTGCATCTTCCGCCCTGTCGCAATCCAGTTTGCCTCGATCGAGCCGGAGGCGCCGCTCGCGAAACGGAGGAAAGCTCGGCCGACATCATCGACTTCGACGCGCCTCCGGCCGCCTTTGCCATCTGGACGTTCCTTGATCATCGTGATGCAATCGCCCATGACGCGAGTGATCGGTCCCGCAGCCGGCCCCAACAGGAATTCGGCCGTGGCCAACGCGTGGCTGCCAATGTCGGCCAGCGCGCCGCCTCCCACCGCTTCGTGCCGGAAGGTGAACGGCCCAGCATTGTCCGCCATGTAGTCCTCGGCGTGGACTCCGCGGTAGCCGCGTATCTCGCCGAGCTCTCCCGCCGCGATCATGTCGCGTGCGAGGCCAAGCATGGGGTTGCAAAGATAGTTGAAACCGACTTGCGTCTTTACGCCGGCCGCTTCGGCGGCGTCGGCCATTTCGCGGGAGTCTGTCGCAAGCGGCGCCAGCGGCTTTTCGCAATACACATGTTTGCCCCGAGCAATCGCAGCCAGGGCCATTTCCTTGTGAAGTGCGTTGGGCGTGGTGATGTTCGCGACGTCGATAGCTGGGTCCGCCACGAGCGCGCGCCAGTCCGAGGTCGCGCGTGCGAAGCCCAGAGCCGAGGCCGCTTTCACGGCCGCCTCGTCGCTAATGTCCGCGATCGTATGTAGTTCCAGCTCGAAGGGTAGGTCGAAGACACGCGCGGCGATGGAGTAACCGAAAGCGTGGGTCTTACCCATGAATCCGCTACCGATGAGGCCGATGCGAAGCTTCGGTTTGGTCATGTCGGAAATCCCTGTTCACGATAGGTCGGAGTTAAGGCGACCTACGAAAAATCGAGCACGTCCTGATCGGAAGACATCGGCGGCAATAATTGTTGCAGAAAAAGACTATTGTCAATATTCAGTGCGCGAGGTTATGTTCCTCACAAACCGTCGAGGGAGGAGACCGCATGATCGCCGCCACGATCCGCCTCACCATGGCCCAGGCCCTGGTGCGATGGCTGACTCAACAGTTCACTGAAATCGACGGTGTTCGCGTGCCCCTGTTCGCCGGCGTCTTCGGCATTTTTGGTCATGGGAACGTGACCTGCCTGTCCGAGGCCCTGGAGGCGATTCAGGATCGTCTGCCGACCTTCCGCGGACAGAACGAGCAGTCGATGGCGTTGGCGGCTATCGGCTTCGCCAAGGCCAAGCTTAGGCGGCAAATCATGGTAGCGACGTCGTCCATTGGTCCCGGCGCTTTGAACATGGTGACGGCGGCGGGAACAGCCCACGCAAATCGCTTGCCCCTCCTTCTTATGGCTGGCGATACGTTCACCAACCGGTTGCCGGATCCAGTTCTCCAGCAAGTCGAGCATTTTGGCGACCCGACCGTCACCGTGAACGACGCCTTCAAGGCGGTCACGCGCTACTGGGATCGGATCACTCATCCCGCGCAGATTATCTCTTCGCTCCCGCAGGCCGTGGCCGCCATGCTAGATCCGGCTGACTGCGGCCCGGCCTTTCTCGCGCTACCACAGGACACCCAGGAAGTGGCCTTCGACTACCCTGAGGTCTTCTTCGAGCCTCGAACCTGGGCCATTCCGCGCCCGCGTCCCGATCGTCAGAAACTCGCTGACGCAGCCGCGCTGCTCAAGACCGCGAGGAAGCCGATCCTCATCTCCGGCGGCGGTGTGCGTTACTCGCTGGCGGGAAACGCGGTCGCGGATTTTGCGGTGAAGCGTGGAATTCCGATTGTGGAGACGATCGCGGGCAAGGGCGCGGTGACCCACTATCACCCGGCCCATGCGGGGCCGATCGGAATTATCGGCTCGACCTCAGCGAATGCGCTCGCAGCCGAGGCCGATGTTATCCTTGCGGTCGGTACGCGCCTTCAGGATTTCACGACGGGATCATGGACCGCTTTCAGCCCGGACGCGCGTTTCATCTCGATCAACGCGGCCAGGTTCGATGCGGTGAAGCATCGTGCGCTGACGGTGGTCGGCGACGCGCGGGAGACGATTGAAGAACTCGATGCAACGCTCGGCGCATGGCGCGTCGACCCCGCCCACATGGCGCGTGCTCAGATGCTCTTTAAGGAGTGGGACGCGCTGCTCGAGTCATTGCAGGCACCCAGCAACGCTCCAGTGCCGACCTACGCGCAGATAGTCCACGCGGTGAATGCGTCGGCCGGCGAGAAAGATACCTTGATTTCAGCCGCCGGCGGCCTGCCAGGCGAAGTGGCAAAAGGCTGGCGCGTCAAGGCGCCGAACACCTTCGACCTTGAATTCGGCTTTTCCTGCATGGGCTATGAGGTTGCCGCAGGTTGGGGCCATTCGATGGCCAATTCCGGGCCCGGCGGACTCGGCGGCACGCCGATCGTGATGGTTGGCGACGGCACGTATCTGATGATGAACTCGGACATCTACTCGACGGTTCTAAGCGGTCACAAGATGATCGTTGTGGTCTGTGACAACGGCGGGTTCGCGGTGATCAACCGGTTGCAACAATTCAAAGGCGTGCCAGGCTTCAACAACTTGTTGACCGACTGTCGAATTCAGAATCGCGACAATCCTCCTCACGTCGATTTTGCCAAGCATGCCGAGTCCATGGGGGCGGCTGCTCGGCGTTGCGAGAGCGTTGCCGACCTTGTTGCCGCGCTCGAATGGGCCAAAGGCAATGACCGCACCACCGTGCTTTCGATCGTCTCGGACGCGTATTCGTGGGTTCCTGGCGACGCCGACTGGGACGTGGGCGTGCCCCAAGTGTCCTCTCGCGAGACGGTTCGAAGCGCGCGCAAGCAGCAAGACGAGATCCGCGCGAAGCAGCGCATCGGGGTATGATGAGCCATGAAGGCGAAACTTGGAATTGCCCCCATTGCCTGGTGGAATGACGATCTTGCAGAGCTGTCCGATGACGTGAGTCTGGAGGAGTGCTTGCGCCAGGCGAGTGTTGCCGGTTTTACGGGAATGGAGACTGGGCGGCGCTTCCCCATGAATATGCAAGAACTCGGGCCGATACTCGCCCGGTTCGGCATTTCCGTCTGCGGCGGCTGGTTCTCTGGCCTTCTGCTCGACGGTGACATCGAGCGGGAAAAGGATCGCATTCGCGCCCAGATGGATTTCTTCATTGCGGCCAAGGCGCCCTGCATCGTCTACGGCGAAACTGCGCGTTCGATCCAGGGCATTCGCTCCGCACCTCTCGATACCAAACCCAGGCTTTCGGACGAGGAGATGAAGTCCTATGGACGCAAGATGACGGTTTTCGCCGAGTGGTGTGCCGGCCAGGGAATGCCGATCGCTTACCATCACCACATGGCTGCGGCGATCGAGACCGAAGCTGAACTCGACCTGCTCATGGCGAATTCTGGTGAGGCGTTACCGCTGTTGTTCGATGCTGGCCATATGGCTTTTTCCGGCGGCAATGTTTTGCGTGTCATCGACAAACATCATTCCCGCATCAGCCATGTGCATACCAAGGACATCCGCAGCAACGTCATCGACAAGCTTGACCGAAGGCGGGAGAGCTTCCTCGACGCGGTGGTGAAAGGAGCGTTCACCGTTCCGGGAGACGGCTCGCTCGACTTTGCCGCGATTATCGCCCACCTCTCGTCCTACGGCTACGAGGGGTGGTTCGTGGTCGAGGCAGAGCAGGATCCGAAGATTAGCCCGCCGCTCGCCATGGCCAAGAAAGGCCACGTGGAACTGATGCGCTTGATGGCGCTCGCTGGATACGAGGTCGTGCAATGAACCGCACGGATCGGGTGTCGCCGTACCCGAGGAAGCGCTCGGGTCTCGCGCTGCCCCGGCGGGGTCATCCTTGCGCGAAGTCGCGAGGGAAGATGAAATGAGCATTGGGATAGGAGTCATCGGCACAGGTGTAATGGGCGCCGAGCATGCTCGGATACTCCGACACGAGACCCCCGGTGCTCATCTTGCCGGGATTTTTGACGCCGACGCGGCTCGGGCGCAGGCCGTGGCCTCTGGAGCAACCGTCTTTTCGGATCCTCAATCGCTAATCGCATCGGATCAGATCGACGCTATAGTGATTGCATCTCCCGATGCCACACACGCGGCGCTAACACTTGCCTGCATTAGGGCGGGGAAGCCTGTTCTCTGCGAAAAGCCCTTGGCGTCTTCGGCAGCGGATGCCCTGGACGTGGTGCAGGCCGAAGTCACATTGGGTTGCAGACTCATCCAGGTCGGATACATGCGCCGGTTTGACCCCGGCTATCGGGAGATCAAGCGCGTCAAAGGTACCGGTGAACTGGGCGGATCCGTGTTGTTGCACAACGTGCACCGAAACGTTCGCGCGCCGGAGTGGTTCAATGGTTCGATGGCCATCACGAATTCGTTCGTCCACGAGATCGACATCAGCCGTTGGCTTTTGGGGTCGGAGATGGTTTCTGTGCACGTGGAGGCGGGGCCTGGCGGCGAACCGCTCATGATCACGATGAAAACCGACAAGGATGAGATCGTTTCGACCGAGGTGTTCGTGAACGCCAGCTACGGCTATCACGTCCATGTCGAACTGGTCGGGCGGCAAGGCACGGTGGCGCTGGCTCCGGCATCGCTTACGCTCGTGAACAGAGACAGATCCGGTGGTCATTCGTATCCGGACAATTGGGTGCCGCGGTTTGAGGAGGCCTACCGCAGGCAGATGGCTGAATGGGTCAGCGCTGTAAAGACTGGAGTGTCGGTCGGCGCGAGTGCATGGGACGGCTATGTCGCCTCGGCCATCGCAGAGCAAGTCGCTGAGGCGCTTGCCGGAAATGGCGTAGCAACCCTGAAATATGGACCGCGTCCTGCGCTGTACGACTGACAGAAGCGAACGAGGCAGGAGGGAACCGGCCCCGCACGCGAACCAGCGTGAACTCTGGAGGGGAAATGTGATGATCAAGTATGCAGTTGTAGGCGCGGGCTGGATCTCGCAACAAGCTTTTTTACCGGGTGTCGGACAGTCCAAAAACTCAAGGGTTACCGCGATCGTGACCGGCGATCGGGACAAGGCCGCCCGTTTGGCAGATTTCTATGGTGTTGGCCAGATCGTCGACTATGACGGATACGATGCCCTTTTGAGAGGCTCTGACGTCGACGCGGTGTATATTGCTCTGCCCAACCACTTGCATGCGGATTACGCTATTCGCGCGGCTCGAGCCGGCAAGCACGTCCTGGTCGAGAAGCCGCTAGCAACGAGCGAACAAGATGCTCTCGCCATGATCGCTGCAGCACGCGAAGCCGGCGTGTTTCTGATGACCGCGTACAGGCTTCACAACGAACCCGGAACTGTCGCGGCCCTCGAACACATCCGTAACGACGCGATCGGTCGACCGCTCTTCTTTCAATCGGTTTTCAGTTTCCAGGCTGCGGCAGGGAACCACAGACTCAAAGCTGCGAGTTGGGGTGGACCGCTCCAGGACATCGGTGTCTATTGCGTCAATGCAGCTCGTCATATCTTTGCCGAAGAGCCAATCGAGGCCATGGCAATGGTGCATCGACCAAACGATGACCCCCGTTTTCGCGAGGTGGAAGCGTCGGTCGCGGCCTTGCTGCGTTTTCCGTCGGGCGGTTTGGCGCAATTCGTCGCCAGCTTCGGAGCGGCCGCCGTCGACGCTTATAGGGTGATTGGAACGTTGGGCGATCTCGAACTCGATCCTGGCTTCAGGTTCGAGACTGCAACAAGACTACGCCTGTGCCGCGACGGTGAGGTCCGTGAAACCCAGTTTCCGCAAATCGACCATTTTGGCGCGCAGGTCGAATATTTTTCAGATTGCATCAAGGCCGGAACGCCTCCCGAGGCTGATGGCGAGGAGGGGTTGGCGGACTTGCGCGCACTGCTCGCAATTGAAACGGCCGCCCTGACCGGACAACCGCAAACCATCACATCCCGTCCACGTGCTCGCCATCCAACGCCCGACATGGTGCGAGTTACCCCTGTAACCGATCGACGGCTGGTTTTCTGACGCGCTACTGCCTATACGGCGCATCGCCGGAAGCGAGGCTGGAAAGGGTGTCGGGCCGATCCACCGCGCGGTGCCAAGAACTAATCGGTTCGAGCTACGTCGCCCGAGGTCGTCGTACGACGTTCGTGCAATTGACCAAAGCGTAAGCCAGTTCGAGTTGTTCTACTGACCAGTAACCGTTGGAATCCGCGGATTGACGTCGTTCTTCTGTAGTCGCGCTGCCAGCGCTATCGTCAAAGCCTGGGCAAGGCACATAGGAGCGGCAAGTGAACGCGAAAACGTGTATTCATGCTCCGGAACCGCGAACAGAACGCGGGCGCTCTTTGCCAGCGGAGACAGCGTGCTGTCCGATATCGCGATGATGGGAATTCGATCGCGCCCGGCTTCCTCCACGACGTTGACGACCTCGTTTGCGTAGAATCGGAACGACACCGCCAGGAGCACGTCTTTCTTGCGGATCGTGCGCGCTATGTGGGTCGCGAGTCCGCCGCTCGCGTCGAGCAATACGCAGCGTTTGCCCAGCATGGTCAATATGTAGCGAAGGAATTCAACTACGGGCGCGGCACGCAGTTGGCCGATCAGAAATACCGAGTCGGCTCTTTCAAGGAGGTTTACCGCTTCCGAGAGCGCTTTTGGGGAAATGTCCGCGAGCATGTCCTGAAGGGAGGCAATATCACGCACGACCAGGTCCCGCAGGAAGCCAACTTCGCTACGATCGGCGCGGGCGCCCAACTCGATTTCCAGAGCTTTGATGCGCGCTTCGAAACCGGGGGCGGCGGTCGACAAGCGCCGTTGAAATAACGCCTGAAGCTCCTTGAAGCCTTCATAGCCAAGCGACTGGGCGAAGCGTACGAAGCTTGAAGCGTGGATGCCGCAGCGATCGGCAATGGCGTTTACCGACAGGACCGCGACATCATTCGGGTTCTGGGTCAGATAAACGGCTATCTTTTGATAGGACTTGCTCATGCCATCGTGGCGATCGTGGATGACACGGATCAATTCCTCATAATCTTCCGGTGTCTTCACGTCCTGCATGAATGTGCTCTCACAATTGGCTTTATCGTGCGCAGATGCCGACATCTGCGCGCTCGTTCGGAAGGTCTTCCTCCCTAAAGTCCGCAGCGCAAGGCATCTGTGTAGGTCAAGATCCAGCAATACAGCCTGGCCGCTCGACGAACGGGCTAAAGACCTCTTACGCGCTCTCGCATCACCATCCCTGGCGGCGGAGCGGAATCGCCGCCAGCGAACAATTATTGACACTTTTGCATATTTGCAATAACTCTTGCAAGCAAATCGAACGTGCGTGGGATGGGAGGAAATGGTGGCGATCAAATTCGCATTGCTCGGGTGCGGGCGCATTGGTGTCTTGCATGCCCGGAATCTTGCGAAGGCGGATGGAGCGCGCCTGGAGACGGTATTCGATCCGAACACAGCTGCCGCCGAAGCGGTCGCCAGAGTGCATGGCTGCGGGGTATCCGTAAGCGTGGAAGATGCGATTGGTAAGGCCGACGCGGTTCTCATTGCGACATCGACTGCCACCCATGCCGATTTGATCGAGCTGGTGGCAAAGGCCGACAAGGCGATTTTGTGTGAGAAGCCGATCGATCTCAGTCTCGATCGGGTGCGAGCGTGCCGCGAGGCGATTGAACACTGCAACGTACCAATTCAGATTGGCTTCAATCGCCGCTTTGATCCCGGGCACCGTGCCGCGCGCGACGCCTGCGCTACGGGCAAAATCGGTAAGCTTGAGCAGGTCGTCATCACGTCGCGCGATCCAGGGCTGCCGCCGCGAAGTTACACCGCCGTCTCGGGCGGTATCTTCCGTGATATGACGATCCATGATTTTGATGTGGCGCGCTTCATGTTGAACGATGAACCGACCGAGGTGTTCGCAACCGGCAGCACGCTTGTTGATCCCACCATTGGATCTGATTTTGGCGACTTCGACTCCATCATGGTGGTCATGCGCACTGCTGATGGAAAGCTGTGCCATATCAACAACTCTCGACGCGCGACCTTCGGCTATGATCAGCGGATCGAGCTGTTTGGCAGCGAGGGGATGGTCATCTCCGACAATAAGAAGGCGCACGAGCTGAAGTGTTACAGCGCGACCACGACTGATGCGGCCGAGCCCTACCTCAACTTCTTTATCGAGCGCTACGCAGAGGCCTACGAAGCCGAGATCGCCGCATTCATTGCCGCCATTCGCGATGGTCGGCCGACCCAGGCGACTTTCGACGACGGTTACCGCGCGCTCATGCTCGCGGAGGCTGCCATCGAATCTGCCAGGACTGGCAAGAAGGTCGAGGTCCGCGATATCGCATGACATTGAACGGGACGTGCTTGCGGGCGTCGAGCCGCACTAGGGTCAAACTACGCAAGGTCGCGTTTCAGGGCGAAACAGATAGGCTGAGAGCGTCCGCACCGATTGTTGGAGAGCTTGCATGACTTCGATGCATGGAAAGATCGCAATTGTCACGGGCGGCACGCAGGGGCTCGGTGCGGCCATCGCTAAACTCTTCACCGAGCGCGGCGCCAAGGGCATCGTAACGTGCGGGCGCGACGAGACGAAGGGACAGGCAAAGGCCGATGCGATTGCCGCAGCCACCGGCGCAGAAGTCGTATTTGTGCGCGCTGACCTCACAAAGATCGAGGACTGCGCCAAAGTCGTGGCTGAGGCCGACAGGGTGTTCGGGCGCGTCGACGTCCTGGTGAACGCCGCTGGTGACACAAGCCGCGGCACGATCGTCGATACAAGCCCCGAACTGTTTGACAAGATCTTCGCCGTCAACACGCGTGCACCCTTTTTCTTGATGCAGCACACGATCAAGCTCATGCGCCGCGACAAAGTGCAGGGCACGATCGTCAACGTCTCTTCAATGTCGGCGATGGGTGGCCAATCCTTCATTGCCGCTTATTGCGCATCGAAAGGCGCGCTCGACACGCTGACGCGAAATACGGCCCATGCGCTGCTCCGCAACCGCATCCGCGTGAATGGTCTCAATATTGGCTGGATGGCCTCGGAAGGCGAATTCAACACGCAGCAGGTCTACCATGGCCGCTCTGCGGAGTGGCTCGAGGAGGTCGCCGGGCGACAGCCCTTCGGCCGATTGCTCGATCCCATCGAGGTTGCGCGGGCCGTTGCGTTCCTGTCCTGCGATGAGTCGGGAATGATGACGGGAGCCACGATCAACTTCGATCAAAGTATCTGGGGCGCCTACGATACATCACCGCACCCGGAAGCGCCGCTTTGAGCAATTCCGCCATGGCTTGTCCCCGTAAGGGGCGGGCGCGGCTACGGCGTCGCGTGGAGCAAGCAGGACGTCGTCTCTCACACCTCCGATTTCCACGCTTTCGGGTCGAGCCGTAATGATTGTCCATGCGAGGGCGCCGTCCACCACATGAAATAGACGTTGCGAGATTGCTGCTTGTGCAATATTAATTGCGTAGATCGGGGAGGTGAAGCGGCCGGATAGAGCTGCCACCGCACGATGGAGGGAACGCGTGGCTTTACTTGATGTGCGAAGCATCTCGAAGAGCTTCGGTGCCATTCGGGCACTGCACGACGTCAGCTTTTCGGTCGATGCAGGGGAGGTGGTCGGCCTGATGGGCGACAACGGCGCCGGCAAATCGACCATGGTGAAACTCATTGCCGGAAACTTCCCGCCTACGGAGGGCGCCATTGTCGTTGACGGCAAGGCATGCCATTTTCACAGGCCGATCGAGGCCCGGGCGGAAGGTATTGAGGTTGTCTATCAGGAGCTCGCGCTAGCCGACAATCTGACGGCCACGGAGAACGTTTTCCTCGGACGCGAAATCAAGAAAGGGTTCTGGCCGCTCCGCATCCTCGACAAGCAGTCCATGATCAGGCGTGCTGGCGAACTCTTTGACGAGCTCAAATCGGAAACGCGGCCCCGCGATCTCGTGAAGAAGATGTCGGGAGGGCAGCGGCAGGCTGTTGCGATAGCCCGGGCGCGGTTGTCCAATGCCAAGCTCGTCCTGATGGATGAGCCGACAGCGGCCATTTCCGTGCGACAGGTTGCCGAGGTGCTTGAACTGATCCGTCGGCTGAAATCTCGCGGAGTATCGGTGATGCTGATCAGTCACCGCATGCCCGACGTGTTTACTGTCTGCGATCGTATCATTGTGCTCCGGCGTGGCTCGAAGGTGGCCGACAAGGAAACCGCGACGACCTCGCCCGAGCAGATCACCGGCCTGATTACGGGGGCGATCCGTGAAGCCTAGTTCTGCCAAAGCGATAGAAGAAACACACGCCGCAATCAGCGATATCGTCAACATCCGCGAGCAGGGCGCCCTCCACCGCTTTATGACCAGTCAGGCATTCTGGGTGGCGGCTGCGCTCTTTGCTCTGGTGGTCTTCATGACCTGGTTGGAGCCGACCTTCGGCACCGCGGACAACGTGACGAACATCACGCGCAACTTCGCTCCGCTTGCGATCATGAGCCTCGGCATGACTGTGGTCATCATCACGGGAGGGATTGATCTGTCAGTCGGCTCGGTAATGGGGCTCGTTGCCATTGTCAGCGGACTGCTGCTGACCTGGCAGTATTCCTGGTACGTCGCCTTCGCGGCGGGGCTTTTGGCGGGACTAGCCTGCGGAGCCTTCAACGGCTTCTTCGTGGCCTATGTTGGCATGCCGTCCTTCGTCGTGACGCTCGGTATGCTGTCGATCGCGCGCTCGCTTGCCGTGGTGCTTTCCGGCAACCAGATGCTGTACAAGTTCGGTCCGGACGCGCCGATCGTCAGGGCAATTGGCCAGGCGAAATGGCCCCTGCATGCGCCGGCCGGCTGGGCCCCACACTGGATGCCAGAACTTTCTTCGCATTTTTGGGTGATGGTGATCCTTGCTCTGATCCTCGGCGCCGTCTTCGTCTTTACCGCGTGGGCCCGTCATCTCTATGCGATCGGCTCCAACGAGAGCGCTGCGCGCCTGACCGGCGTGTCAGTCGACTGGATCAAATTCCAGGCGTACGTGTTTTCGTCTTTCACGGCCTCGATCGCCTCGTTGCTGCTCCTCGGTTACAGCGGTTCGGCTATTAACGCGATGGGGACTGGCTACGAGCTTCGAGTCATCGCCGGCACCGTCATTGGCGGTGCCAACCTGATGGGTGGCTACGGAACTGCATTCGGTGCCGTGATAGGCTCGGCCTTCCTCGAGGTGATCCGCAACGCGCTTCTGATGGCCGGCATCGACTCGAACTGGCAGGGCGCTTTCGTTGGCATGTTCATCGTCATTGCCGTGCTTCTCGGCATGCAGACGAGCGGAACGTCGCTTGTTGCTACGATCCGCGAGTGGGTTGCCTGGAAGCGTAGTTAGAAATCCGATGGTAATAAGGTCGGAGACTTGGAATCAACAAAGAGGGAGGAGAAACGTGCATAAACATCTATTGATGGCCGCCGTGGCGTTTTCTGCGCTCATGGGAGGACAGGCCTACGCGCAGCAGAAGTTTACCTTTGCGCTCGTTCCCAAGAACATGAACAATCCGTTCTTCGATCAGGCGCGGGACGGCTGCAAGAAGGCGGAAACCGAGTCCAAGGGTGCCTTCCAATGCATGTATATCGGCCCCGGCGAGCATGGCGGCGGCGAGGAGCAGGTGCAGATCGTGCAGGACCTCGTCGCAAAGAAGGTGGACGGCATTGCCGTGTCCCCGTCCAACGCGGCTGCGATGGCGGTTGCGCTGCAGGCCGCCAAGAGTGCTGGCATTCCTGTGCTGACATGGGACTCGGATCTGCTACCCGAGAACAAGGACCTGCGCCTTGCCTATATCGGCACCCATAACTATGAGATCGGCGTCAACATCGCCAAGATCGTGCAGACCATCAAGCCGAAAGGCGGCACGATCTGCATCCAGTCCGGCGGCGCGGCAGCAGCCAATCACAACGAGCGCATGAAGGGCATCCGTGACACGCTGGCCGGCAAGGAGTCTGCCCAATCGCCCGGAGAACGATTGACCGGACAGAATGGCTGGAAGGAGATCGACGGGTGTCCGCTCTATACCAACGACGATTTCCCGCTGTCCGTGCAGCAATTCCAGGACACCATGGCAAAGAACCCGAGCCTGGACGCGTTCACGCCGACGGGCGGCTTCCCGCAATTCGTGCCGGACGCTAACCGCGCCGCGGTCGCGCCCTTCAAGGCCAAGATCGCCAACAAGGACTTGGCTTTGGTGGTCGCTGACACGCTGCCGGTTCAGATCGACCAGATGAAGGAGGGCCTGTCGCTCGGCCAGGTCGGACAGCGTCCGTTCGAGATGGGGTACAAGACCATGTTCGCGCTGAAGGACGTCAAGGAAGGCAAGGCTCCGCCTAAAGATCCGACCTATACCGGCCTCGACGTCTGCACAGCCAAGACCGTCGATACCTGCATCGCCAAGTAGTTCGTGCGTGACGGCAGCGGGCCAGAGAGCCTAGCCCGCTGCCCTTTCACAACGATGCGGCCGCGAGCCGTTTGGCCGTACCTGATCTTCTGACCATTCTTGGCGAGCTCTCGAACAACGCGAGCCGTTCAGCAAATGGTTGGAAGTAGTCGCCGAACCTCTTCCAGCAATTCGGGAACAGCGCTGTCGTCGTTCGACAGATACTTTAGCAGGGCATTCTGAAACAGCCCGTCGAACAGCGCATAGAGCACACCGGCAGAGACCGCTGGACGCTTGCCGCCGAGTTCCGCATACCGCGAGGCGATCCGCCAGATCATGTTTTCGAGGCTCTTGTCGATTTCGACGACGTCCTTGCGGAAGGCGTCCTCGAATAGAGCCTGGGCACGTAGATCGTACCAGAGGCGGTGCATGCGCGCCTCCTTGCGGAGGGTTTCGGCGAGCTTGGCAAGGAAGCCCTCCATGAGCTCCTCGCGAGTTTGCGCACTGGCGGTGACCTGATCGTAGCGGGTCACGCACTTGGCCTTGTAGTGGCTGACGCAGCAGCAGATCAGATCGGTCTTGTCACGGAAGTAGTAATGAAAGACCCCATGCGTAAACGCTGAATTCTGCGCGATTTCACGCAAGGAGGTACGTGCGTAGCCGAGTTCGCCCAGCGTCTCGAGCGCGGCTTCGGCGAGTTCGAGCCGGCGCGCATTGAACTTCTCCTCCTTGAGCGCCTCGGTCGCGTCCAAAACGCGCTTCCTTGCACTCGCCACCTGCTGCGCCATCGACGTCCGGTCCTCGTCCTGCTCTGCAGTCGGGGAGGCGAAGATGACTCGCCTCCGTCCAACATGGTCAGTTTACCTGCATCAAGAATTTTGACAATCGTCAAGCCACGCCTTGACAAGTGTAAAGGAATAACTGCACACTTGTAAAAATTATTTTTGACGATCGTCAAGAAAAGCAAAAAGCGACTTGGTGGAGGATAATCGAGCGGAAGCCCGTCTCGTTGATCGTCTGCTACTGCCCGCGAGCCGACGCGCGTGAGAGCGTCGCACCGAGAAAGCCCGCGATCGCCGCCCTGAATCAAAATAAGCAACGGAGGAGACGTCATGAGTGGGAAGACACTTGCTGGCAAAAAGGCCCTGGTGACCGGAGGCGCGCGGGGGATCGGCGCGGCGATTGCACAAGGCCTGGCAAATGCGGGCGCGGCCATCATGATCGCCGATATCCTCGAGGATGTCGGCAAGGACACTGCTGGGACGATCGCGAAATCGGGTGCGAAGACTGGATTTGTGAAGCTCGACGTCACCGACGATCAGCAATGGGAAAGGGCGGTGGCAACGACCGTTTCCGCGCTCGGCGGCTACGACATCCTCATCAACAATGCCGGGATCGAGATCACGTCGCTTGTCATCGATGTACGGGCCGAAGATCTGCGCCGCATGTGCGACGTGAACATCGTCGGGGTCGGGCTCGGTATGAAGCACGCGTTCCGCGCGATGCGTCCCGGCGGCGCAGCCGGGGCAGGCGGCGCGATCGTCAACATTGCCTCCGTCGCAGCCACCATCGCGTTTCCGGCCATCGCCGGGTACTCGGGGACCAAGTCTGCAGTCGATCGCATGACGCGGGTCGCGGCCATGGAGGCCGGCAAGCTTGGCTACGGCGTCAGAGTCAACTGCCTCTATCCGGGCCTGGTGGCGACCGACATGGGCATGAAGCTCGCCGGCGACATCGTGAAGGTCGGGCTCGCGCCGGATCCCAATGCCGCCGTCGCGTCAGTCGTCGAGCAGACCCCGCTCGGCCGGCTCGCGGAGGTCGGCGATATCGCTGACGCGGCTGTGTTCCTCTGCTCCAACGAGGCCCGCTTCATCACGGGAGCCGGGCTGCCGGTCGACGGCGGCATGGGCATGTAGTGCCGCTCGCTTCGTCCTGACCGACGTCGCCGGGGAGGCGCAATCGCCCTTCGGTACGAAGATGCTTGGCCAGGTCGCGGCCGGCTGAACTGCGATCCAAATCAAAACTCAAAATCATCTGGAGGATTCAACATGAGTGAGAAGCGCCCCGTCGTCGTCTATGGCGTGTCCGGCTACACCGGCCGGCTGGTCTGCGAATATCTGCGGGAATACAACATTCCCTTCATCGCCGCCGGCCGCGATGCCGCAAAGGTCAAGGCAGTGGTCGAGAAGATCCCCGGCATCGAGACCGCCGACTACGAAGTCGTCGGCGTCGAGCACAACGTCGAAGCGCTGACCAAGCTGTTCAGGGGCGCGAAGGTGGTGAGCAACATGGTCGGCCCGTTCATCAAATACGGCAATGAAGTCGTCGAGGCCTGCCTCAATGCAGGCTGCCACTACAGCGACACGACCGGCGAACAGGACTGGGTACTGAAGTGTCAGGAGACCTGGGGCGATAAATTCGCGGCAAGAAACCTGCTGCTCGCACCGAACATCGCGCAGATGTATACGACCGGCGAAATCGCCGCCAACATCTGTCTCGAACACCCCGGCCTCGACACGCTGGACATCCTCGTGTTCTGGAAGGGCCTCCCGACCTACGCCTCAACCCAGACGATCTTCACGATCCTGAAGGCGAACTGGTACTATCTCGAACAAAACAAGTTTGTCGAATGGGATGTCACCGCTCGGGCCGACGTCGTGGTGCCGGGTCAGCACGAAACCGCCATTGCGGTGCCGTGGGGCGGTACCGCGCATCCCGTTTGGTTCAAGAACGATCCGCGCGTCTCGAACTGCCGCGTGCTCGGCGGCGTGCTCGCGCGCCCCGTCATGGAGGGGGTGGTTCAGACCACCCAAATGGTCAAAGAGAAAATCAAACCGCTGCCGCCCGATCAGCAGGAGAGGGCTCTCGCAGACATCGCCGCGACCATTCAGGCGGCCATGCCGCCCCGAGAGAATCCACGCATCAACACCTCAATCGACTCCGTGTACGCCTCTGGCCCGCTTGGCCGCGCACACTGTGTTATCCACGGCAACTGCAACTACAAGCAGACCGGAATGTTGCAGGCCTATGCGGCGTTCTCACTGCTGCAGACTCCGCCGAAAAAGGTCGGCTTCGCGTCGGGTTGCCAGGCGTTCGGACATCGCGAATTGCTCGGCCAGCTGCGTAGCTTCGGCCTGGTGATGAACCCGATCCTGACTATCCATAATTGATGGTCCGGCCGGCGCGGCCTTGTCCGCGCCGGCCTCTCGTTCGCGCGGAGGCGGCCATGCGGCTGATCGACTATCTCGACAAGGGTGCCTCGCTGGGCGCGGACGCGCCATGCCTGACCATGGACGGTCGCGACCTGAGCTACGCAGACGTGCAGCGGTTGAGTTACCGGATCGCCCGCGGCCTTGTGCGCGCCGGTATCGCCGCCGGCGACAAGGTCGCGATCCTGTCGGGCAACGATCCGGTCGCGTTTGCGTGCGTGTTCGGCATTTCGCGCGCGGGCGCGGTCTGGTGTCCAGTCAATCCGCGCAACGAGGCGGCGGAGAACAAGCTCATCCTCGACGACTTCGACTGCAGCCTACTGTTGTTTCATTCCAGTTTCGCCGGGATGGTGGAGAAGATCCGCCCCAATCTGCCGAAGCTGCGGGTGATAGTGTGCCTCGACGCTGTATTGCCGTTCGCCCAATCGTTCGAGGCCTGGCTGTCCGATGACGCCGGATATTTTCAGCGCGCCCCGGTCGACGACCTCGTCATGTTGCCGGGCACCGGCGGCACCACCGGCAAGCCCAAGGGAGTGATGTTGTCGGGGCGGAACATCGAGACGATGACGGCGCTCACATTGATGAGCTATCCGTTCAAGGGGCGTCCGACCTACCTCGCCCTGGCGCCGTTGACGCATGCCGCGGGTGTGTTGTGCTTTCCCGTGATGGCGCTCGGCGGGCGGATCGTCATCATGCATCACCCCGATATTGGCGAATTCCTCGCCCTGATCGAGAGCCATCGCGTCACGCACACGTTTTTGCCGCCGACGGTGATATACATGCTGCTCGATCATCCGCAGCTCGACAGCGCGGAACTTGGCTCGCTGCAGTGCTTCTGGTACGGCGCGGCGCCGATCTCGGCCTCACGGCTGGCGGAAGCGCTGCAGCGCATCGGGCCGATGGCGCAGCTGTTCGGGCAGACCGAAGCACCGATGATGATCTCGACCATGGCGCCGGATGAGCATTTCAAGGCCGACGGTTCGATCGCCACCGAGCGGCTGTCGTCCGCGGGCCGTGTGAGCCCGCTCGTCCAGGTCGGCATCATGGATGGCGACGGCAATCTCCTGCCGAGCGGGCAACGCGGCGAGATCGTGGTGCGGGGTTCGCTGGTGATGGGCGGGTACTACAAGAACCCCGAGGCCACCGCGGAAGCCTCGCTCCATGGCTGGCATCACACTGGCGACGTCGGCTACCTCGATGCCGACAACTTCCTCTATATTGTCGATCGCGCCAAGGACATGATAATCACCGGCGGCTTCAACGTCTATTCCGTCGAGGTCGAAAACGCGCTGCGGGCGATCGAGAGTATCCAGGACTGTGCCGTCGTAGGTCTACCCGATTCCAAGTGGGGCGAGCGCGTGGTTGCGGTAGTTCAGCCGAGACCTGGCCAAAGCGTCGATGCTGCCGCCGTTACCGCCTTCGTCAAGGCTCGCATCGGCAGCGTCAAGACGCCGAAGCAGATCGAGGTCTGGAGCGACCTGCCACGTTCCAAGGTTGGCAAGGTGTTGAAGGCCGATGTGCGCGCCAGGCTGCTGCAAGGCCCGGGGTGAGCTGCGCTCACTCAAACGTGCCGACACTTGCATGTAAACCCGCGCTTTTGGTGCCACGAATTTGGTGGTGTGCAATTTCGTGCTTCCATTTGACTGTTTCTCCGGGATATATCGTCGCCGGAGAGCACGACAATGTTTCGAAGGCGGAAGAAAAGCTCGCGCGCGCGTGATGCGCAGCCTGTGCTGCAACCAACCGACCGGGACGATCGTTCCGGCAAGGACATCCAGGCGGGCATCGCTCAATTGAGAAACGTGCCGCGGGAGAAGCTCGCCGATGCGGTGTTTATGCTCTCGATGGCGGCAAAGCGACAAAGTGGGCTGATACGACAATCGATCAATGAACGCGCGAAAGCCGATTTCGATTTTGATCCGCCATCGAGTGGAGATCTGGCTGGCTACCTTGCAGAGGACACGGTTTCCACGTTGCGCCATCACCTAGCGGATGCGCCGACTCTCTTGGATCTCCTTTCTGATCGATCGCCTGCCGTTCACTTCACCGTCAATCAGAGAGGCGCCGTTTCAATGCTTGCTGCGTTGATCCGGGAGCAGCGCCTGGACGGCATTTTGGAGGGGCTCCGGCTTGCTGGCCTTCTGAACGAGTCCTCCAAAGATCGTCATGCAGGATTCGGTTCGTAAGGTCGGACAAAGCTGAGGGAACCTCTGCAAGAGATGGCATCGATCGAAAATTCGTGGCCATTAGCCTAAGCTGACTGCGAATCAACGACGGGATCAAAGTGGGTCGTTCCAGTAAAACGCGTGTTGCGGACCGCGCAAAGAAGCAAAAAAATCCTGCGCCGCGGACTGCGATCTCTTCTTCGTCCCCGCTCGGCATGTTGGCGCTCCATCTGCTGGCGCAATGGAGGAAATCCGCGCGCAATGGTCTTGTCTTTCTCGCCGAGAACGAGAACAGGGCCGAGCGGCTGGGTGCCATTATTCATGCACTCGATCCCTCGTGCGACGCGCTTGTTTTTCCGCGGCAGAATACGTTGCCGTTCGACCAGTTGGAGCCGTCGCATGAGATCGCAGGCAGACGCAGTTCGGTCTTAAGGCGCCTTGCGAAGCCCGAGAAGCCGATCCTGCTGGTGTCCACGGCGGAGGCCGTGATGGAGCGCCTGCCGATGCCGGCGAGTTGGTCCCGCCTGATTGAGCGTCTGAAAGTGGGTGCCGCTTTTTCCGAACAGCACCTTAAGTCGCGGCTTGAGGCACTCGGCTACGATCTCGATGACGAGGCGGACTACCCAGGCGGCGCGCTGTTTCACGGGAAGACATTCGAGATCTTTCCCGCCGGGGCACTTGGTCCATTTCGGGTGGAGCATTCCGGCCATGTCATACGTCGGATTTCGGCGTTCAATCCGGCAGAGCAAGAGGTTCTATTCGACGCGAAAGAGCTCATCATCGATCCCATGTCGGAGCGCCTTACATACGGGAGTAAGCGCAGCAAACGCTCCAATCTGTTCGATTATTGCGGGCGAGCCAGGTGGATTGCGGATGCTAAGGTTCCAGCGCACGCCGACGGCTGGTTGAGCACGATCGAGGAGGCGGCCTGTCGCGCGGACCGGGAGCGCGAATACCTTGGGAGGCGCGACTGGAAGCCGGCGACCAGGCGTATGCATGTGCTGCCCCCAAAGGCACCCTTCACTTCCACGCCGGACTTTTCGAAGCTGGCCTCGCCAAGGAAAGCGCTGCGAACATTCGTCGACGAAACGCGACGCGCTGGTTCGCGGCTCATGTTTGTTGCAGCGCTGGGAGAAGACCTGCGCATCATGGAGCGGATGAGCGGGGTCAAAGCCGAGCGCTTTTCTGGCTGGAGCGAGGCTGCGGTCGGATCCAATCGCGCAGCGGCGCTATTGGCCGACTTCGATACTGGATTTGTCGAATCTGGCCGGAAACCTCTTGTCGTCGTGACGGCAGCCGACGTGCTTGGCAGCCGGGCCCATCATCCACAACCCATGGCCAGAGCGTGGAATGCTGCCTTCGACCATGCTGATGTGCCGGAGGTGGGCTCAGTCGTGGTTCATCTGCAGCGAGGACTGGCTTTGCTCGAGGGGTTGCAGACGGTAGCAACTGGGGGTGTATCGTCGCGTGAGATGATCAGGCTCGCATTTGCAGGAGATGATGCCGCTCTCGTTCCGCCAGCCGACCTGTCCCTGATCTGGCCCTACGCGTCGGAACTCGGGGAGTTGACTCTGGACAAAGCCGACGGAAGCACATGGTGGGCGCGGCGCACCGAGGCGGAGCGCGAGCTTCAGCTTGCCGGCAAGCAGCTTGCGAAGCACATCAGCCAGCGACGTCGCCGGCGGGCCGCGAAACTCGTGCCGCCGGGTTCGATTTACGAGAGGTTTGTTGCGCGTTTTCCCTATTTTACGACGGTAGATCAGTCCAAGGCCATCCGGGACGTGCTGGATGATCTTGCCTCAGGTCACCCTATGGATCGAGTGATTTGCGGTGACGTCGGATTCGGCAAGACCGAGGTGGCTTTGCGTGCGGCGGCTGCAGTCGTGCTGTCCGGGAAGCAAGTGGCGGTGGCTGTACCGACGACCGTCTTGGCAAGACAGCATGTCGCGACCTTCCGCAAGCGTTTCGCTCCGTTCGGTATCGAGGTCGGAAGCCTGTCGCGAGGTGCCTCGACGTCCGAGGCAAGGGCAGCGAAGGAAGATCTCAAGAGCGGAAGACTGAAAATCGTTGTCGGAACGCAAGCTCTCACCTCGAAGGACGTGAAGTTCGCCGAGCTTGGCTTGGTTATTATCGATGAGGAACAGCATTTTGGCGCAGCGGAAAAGGCGAAGCTTTCAGCGCTGACCAAGGGCATCCATACCCTTTGGATGAGCGCCACGCCAATACCACGGACGCTCGCGGCAGGCTTGGCAGGCTTCAGAGATCTCAGCGTTATCGCCTCTCCGCCCGTTCATCGACTTCCGGTCGTCACGAAGATCGCTCCGCTTTCCGACGCTGCAATTGTCGCGGCGCTGTTGCGCGAACAGAGGCGCCATGGACAAAGCTTCTTGATTTGTCCGCGTATCCAGGATCTGGATCCGATGCTGGCGCGGGTACATTCGATGACTCCGGATCTCCGCATAGTCTGCCTTCATGGCAAGCTATCCGCCGACCAAATGGACGACCGGATGATGAGCTTCGTCGAGGGCGCTGCGGACGTTTTGTTGGCGACCAACATCGTCGAAAGCGGTCTCGATATCCCGCGGGCCAACACGATCGTGGTCTGCTGGCCCGAAAGGTTCGGTCTGGCGCAACTCCATCAGCTCAGAGGAAGGGTTGGGCGCAGCGGGATACGCGCGTTTGCGCATTTGCTGACCGATACAGTCGCGGAGCGATCCGAGAAGCGACTGGCTGTTCTCGAGGAGTTCAGCAGACCCGGAGCGGGCTTTGCAATCAGCGCTCGCGATCTCGACCTGAGAGGAGCGGGGGATCTGCTTTCGGAGCGGCAGTCGGGCCATTTGCAGGTGTTCGGACCGGTGCTCTACAGCCACCTTCTCAAATTAGCCTCGGAGAAAGCAGATGACAGGGCTGCCGATCTGTGGGTGCCTGACCTAAATCTTCCCGTCGTCGACATGTTGCCGCCGGGCTACATACAGTCGGAGGCGGTCCGTCTGGAAATCTACGCTCGTGCCGCAAGGTGCCGAAGTGAGGACGAACTGGAAGATCTGAAGGAGGAAACCCTACGTCGCTTCGGCAAACTGCCATCGGCAGCCCGCGATTTCTTTGCCGCTGCAAAGCTCAGGATCGACTGCAGGCGACGGGGTATCGTAAGACTGGACGTGGGACCGGAGGCGGTAGCCGCGACTTTCCTGCCGGGACGACTCCGGAAGTCCAGGGCGCGATCGCTGCAACGCGACGGGGATCGGGTTGTCTACGCAAGCAAGGATCACGAGGGGGCGTTGAGAAAGGTCGAAGAGTTTCTCGACGCTCTGGATGAGTGATCGCGGCGTCGGGCAGGCCGCCGCGAGGCGCGCACGGACCGCGAGCCTGTTGCTATGATCGATTCCTATGCGTTACCCCGGGGAGTCTTGTGAGGGCGCACCAGATTGTCCGACCATGTCGCGGCAATGTGGGGAAGAGTCAGGTCGCACTTCCGATCGAGCAGAAGCTCGAGGACGCGCGGCGGCGTCAAGGGAAGCTCTTGGACACGCTTTCCTGTGGCGTTTGCAACGGCGCATGCGACGGCCGCTCCGACGTTGAGAATTGGCACCTCGCCAGCACCTTTGGTCCCGAGCGGTCCCATCGACGGCGCGCCCTCGTACAGACTGATCTCGACCGGCACGACATCGAGCGCCAGCGGCACGCGATAGGTTTCGAAGCCCCTTTGGCAGACTCGACCGTTACTGCCGATGGTTACTTCTTCGTGCAGGGCATAGCCCAGTCCCTGTACGACACCGCCTTGGATCTGGCCGTGGATCGCGCGCGGATTAAGTGCGCGGCCGACGTCCTGAACCACACGATAGTTAAGGATATCGACATGCCCGGTTTCCGGATCGACAGCGACCTCGCAATCGTGGACAGCGAAGACGGGGATGTCGATCGCGTCGATGAAATGACCGGCGACGCATCCGGGCATCGCCGGCACGCCGGCGCCGGTGAAAGCACCTGTGCCGGAGACCGGGCCGCACAGCGCCTGGGCTCGCATCGCAACCTCGGTCACGGTGCGGCCCGAGCCGGGCGCGCCGGCGATCTCGATCCGCCCCTCGCGCATCACAAGGTCTTCGGGCGCGGCCTCCATCATGTCGGAGGCGACCTTCAATAGCTTTGTGCGCACCTCCTGTGCCGCCGACAGGCTCGCTGCGCCGAGCGAGACTGTGGTGCGGCCGCCGCCGACGCCGACATCGTAACCGGCGGCGTCCGTATCGGCGGCACGCACGATGACGCTCTCTGGCGCAATGCCGAGTGTGCTCGCGACGATCTGCGGCAGGCTTTGCATCATCGAGCCGGATCCGATCTCGACGCCTGAAGTGACGAGTGTCGCCGTGCCATCGGCATTCATATTCACGGTCGCTGCTGACGGGCCGACGAAGACGAACCAGGTGCCGACGGTGGTCGCACGCCCGTAGAGGCGGCCGTCGATGCGCCTGGGCGGTGGCGCAATGGCATCGCGCAGTGTGTCCATCCGGTCGAGCATCGCGCCGAGCACGTCGGCTTCGAACACCTGGCCGGTGGCGCCGATGTCCTTGTCGCCGAGCACGTTGCGGCGACGAAAGAGCAGCGGATCCATGCCGATCCTGGCGGCGATCTCGTCGGTATGCCGCTCCAACGCGAAGGTATTGTAGACGCCGTTGCAGCAACGGAAGGCACCATTCGGTGCGGTGTTGGTGTAGACCGCGCGCGAAACCAGCCGCACCGCGCCGAGCCGGTAGTTTCCGCCGAGCGTATGTGCTGTCATGGTTGTCAGGAAAATCTGCTCGCCGCCATAGGCGCCGCAGTCCATCAGCACAACCGCCTCGCGGCCGACGATCTCTCCTTCGCGCGTTACCGCCGATCGAATCCGGATATCAGCATTTTCGCGAAACAGGCAGGTGAGCATTTCCTCTTCGCGCGAATTGACGAGCCGAACCGGCCGGCCGCTGGCGCGGGCGAGGAGGGCGGCAACGGGTTCGATCGCGAGATCGAACTTGAGGCCGAAGCCTCCGCCGACAGGAGGCACCGTGACGCGGACCTGCGATGCCGGCACGCCCAGAAGGCGCGCGGTGGCGTTGCGGATGCCCCACGGGACCTGCGTCGATGTCTCGATGTGAAACCGCCCGTCCTCGTAGCTCGTGACCACCGCGCGCGGCTCGAATGCGACGTGGTTCTGGCGACCGACCCGGAACGAGCTTTCGACGATCTCGACGTCGGGCCGGGCAAAGGCGGCATCGACATTGCCACGGACGACGGTTGCCTCCCAGGCGACGTTGCCTTCACGCGCACCGCCTTCAAACAGGACCTCATAGTCGCGCCAGTTGGAATGGACCAGCGGCGCGTCGGGCGCCAGCGCGTCCGCCATCGTGAGCGCAGCGGGCAGGGGCTCGATCTCCACCTCGATCGCCGCGAGCGCCGCTTGCGCCTGCGCCAATGTGATGGCTGCAACCGCAGCCAGCGGTTCGCCATCATAGCGGATGACGTCGCGCGCGAAGAGCGGATGATCGGCGACACCGATTCCCATCATGCCGGGTGCGTCTGCGGCCGTCACGATCGCACGCACGCCGGGCATGTGGGCGGCTCTGGAGGTGTCGAGACGGACGATCCGTCCCGAAGGCATGCTGGCCCGGAGCACCGCGGCGTGCAGCATGCCCGGCAGGTAGCGATCGACGGTATAGCGGGTGCGCCCGCGCAGCTTGTCGGCAGCATCGCGTCGGCGGAAGTCCATGGTCGCGGAAACATCGGACATGTCAGAGTCTCCCGATCATTACTTGGTCAGTGCGAGCAGCGTCGCATCAATAATGCGTTCGTAGCCGGTGCAGCGGCAGATGTTACCGGTCAGCGCCGCACGAATATCCTCGCGCGTGGCGTCGGGTCTGGTCGTCAAGAGATGCGTCAGGCTGACCACCATGCCGGGAAAGCACATGCCGCACTGAACGGCATCGCTGACCTCGAGCGCAGCCTGGATGCGGTTCAACTGGCCGTGAGATGCAAGGCCTTCGATCGTGTGGATCTCGCGGCCATAGGCGAGCGCCGCCGGCGTCAGGCAGGATGGAGTGGGCTTGCCGTCGATGAGTACCATGCAGGCGCCGCAAAAGCCCTCGCGACAGACCGGCTTTGCGCCGGTCAGATGAAGTTCTTCGCGTAGGATATCGACGAGCGGGGTGGCAGGATTGGCGGTCGAGGCGAGCCGGTCGCCGTTGACGGTCAGGCTGATAGCCATGTGCATCCCCAGTGGTTTAGGCGCCAAGCGCGGAAGCCGCCGCGCGACGAACAAGGCCCGGCAACACGCTGACGCGATACCAGGCCGGCGCGTCAACGCCGTCGCGGCCGATGAATTCGTCTGCCAGTTCAGCCGCGGTCCGCGCTGCCCCCTCGGCATCGAGCGGACGTCCAATCAGGGCAGCCTCGAGCCGCTCCCATCGCCGCGCAACCGCTTCGACCGAACCCACCGCTATCCGCGCAGCCTGCACCCGACCCGCGGCATCGACGCTGGCCGCGAGGCTGACGATTGCGACCGGATAATCACCGGCTTTGCGCAAGGGAAGGCGGGCATGAGCAGTCTTGCGCTCGCTGCGGGGCACGACGATTTGTGTGACGAGTCGGCCGGGGGCCAATGTCGATCGGATCTTGAGAAAATGCTCCAGCTTCGTGCGTTCGCGACCGTCCCGGCCTGCGACCTCGATCTCGGCATCGAGGCAGAGCAACGCCGGTACGCAATCGGCTGCGGCGAAGTCTGGCGTTGCAAGATTGCCGCCGATCGTCGCCATCGCGCGGATCGCCGGGTTCGCGGAGCGAGCGGCAGCGGCCGCAAGGACATCGAATTCGGGGAGGTCGGCCAAAGCGGCCGCGAGTGCCGTGTGCGTCACCGCGGCTCCAATCTCGACCGCATCGGTCCCGATCTTGATCCCTCCGAGTTCGGCGATCCGGCCTATCACGACGTAGTGTGCTCGCAACGGTTCGTGCCGGATCGGTGATCTCATAATCCACGTGCCGCCAGCAAAGGCCGCGCCGGCCGCGCCGTATTCATTCAGCGCATCGAGCGCACTAGCAAGCGAAGGCGCGACATAGATTGACGACGCCGCATTGTGCGCCTCGGCCGGGGCGCTTTGCACGGAAGAGCCGGTGATCATTGGCTACGCTCCTGTCTCAGGCGATCCAGCAGCACGCCGATGATGACGATCGCGCCCAGCACGACCATCTGGACATATCCGTCAATGCGGGTGAGGTTCATGCCGTTGGATAGGATTGTGATGAACAACGCGCCGACTACAGCGGTCCCAACCCCGCCGCGTCCGCCTGCCAGGCTCGTTCCGCCGACCACGGCGCCGGCGATCGCTTGCAGCGATAGCGCACCGCCGAGGTTCGGCTCGCCCGATCCGGTCCGCGCCGTCATCATGATGGCGCCGAGCGCGGCAAGGGCCGAGCACAGCACATAAGTCGTAACCAGGATGCGCTTCACCGGCAGGCCGGCCACTGCGGCCGCGCGCGGATTGGTGCCGATGATATAGAGCGATCGCCCGAACACGGTGCACGACAGGACCAGGTGGAGCGCGATTCCGATGGCGATGGTGATGACGATGGCCGCTGGCACGCCGAAGATGCTGCCGCCATAGAAAATTTGCGAGAATAGCTTTGGCACGCCTTGCACGGGCCGACCGGAGGAGAGCGTGGTCGCGATCCCGATCGCGATGTTGTAGCTGCCGAGCGTCGCGACGAAGGGATTGACGCCGAGCAGCGCGATGACCATGCCATTGAAGAGACCGCAGGCGATGCCGAGGCCGAATCCGGCGCCGAGTCCAGCGAATAGCACCACGCTGGTGTCGTGACCTGTCGCCGTGGCACCGGCCATTGCGACCGCGGTGCCGACGCTCACCATCGACACCGTCGGGCCCAGCGCGAGGTCGAAGCCGCGCGTCAGGATGACCACCGTCTGAGCCATCGCGAACAGAGCCAGGTAGCTGGTCTGCTGCGCAATATTGAGCAGGTTGGCTGGCGAGAGCACGCCATGGTCGAACGCGGCGAAGCCGAGCAACAGCGCCACCAGCGCAGCCGGCATCACCATATTCCAGAGCCACCGCCCCGACAGCGGCTTGGCGCGATCTGTGTCCTTGGCCATGACGGACAATTCGAGGTCAGACACGGGCCTTCCTCCGTCGGCTGAGTTCGTCAAGCGCCACGGCTGCCACCATGACGACGCCGAGAAAGACCGGCTGAAGGCGCGAGTCGACGTGCAGGAGGTTAAGCGCGTTGCCGAGAATCGTCAGAAACAGCGCGCTGACGGCGACGATCTCGACCCGGCCGATACCGCCGCGGAGGCTCACGCCGCCGATCACAGCGGCGGCAATCGATTGCAGCATCATCCGATCGCCGCCAAAGCTTGCCTGGCCGGAGCCGACCTGCGCGGTGAGCAGGATACCGGTCAGCGCCGCAAGCACGCTCGAGACAACGTAAGTGCCCACGATGTGGCGCTGGATCGACACGCCCGATACCATGGCCGCGTCCACGTTTCCGCCGATCGCGTAGACGTAACGGCCGAACAGCGTGCGCCGCTGCGCGAACACCATCGCGAGGATCACGATCAGCGCGACATGCACGGCGGTCGGTAGGCCAAACGCCTGCGCGCGCCCAAAGCCCTTCACGAAGATGTCGGGCATGCCGTAAACGGGGATTCCATTCGTAATCATGAGGCCAACGCCGGCAGTTGCCGACATCGTGCCCAGGGTCACCACGAAGCCGGAGACCTTCAGTTTTGCCACGCAGAATCCGTTGATGAGCCCGACCACGAGCCCGCAGCCGAGCCCGGCTGCAACGCCGCTTGCAATGATGAGGGCTGTGCTCTCGGGAAACGCGGCAGCGGTGGTCGCCATTGTCTTGGCGGTCACGACACTCGCGAGTGCGACGACGGCGCCGACGGACAGATCGAAGCCGCCTGCGATGATCACGAGCGCCTGGCCGCAGGCAATGATGGCCAGCAGGGCGCCGTTACGCAGGATATTGAGAATGTTGATGATGCCGTAGAACTGGGGATCGACCGCTGACATGCCGACCACGAGCAGCACCATAAGTGTCGGCAGAAAACCAATCCGGCCGACGATCGATCTGAGGCCGATCGAACTCCTCGGCCCCGCGGTGGCGAGCGCCGTGCTCATGCTACCTCCGCGGTGAGAAGATCGCGGAAGAAGCTCGAAAGCACGTTCTGCTCGTTTTTCGCCTCACCCGTCAATTCCGCGGCGATGCGGCCGTGATGCATTACATAGAGCCGGTTCGAGAGCGCCAGCACCTCCGGCAATTCCGACGAGACCACGATCACCGCGGCGCCGGCCTCAACCAGGCGCTTCATGAATTCGTAGACCTCGAGCTTGGCGCCGACGTCGATGCCGACGCTCGGCTCGTCGAACAGGAACACGGTGAGCTCGCGCGTTAGCGCGCGGCCGAGCATCACCTTCTGGCGGTTGCCACCGGACAACGCGCCGGCGGCGCGCTCGATATTGGGTGGCCTGAGCTGCAACTGCGCCATGATGCCGCCGATGCTGGCGCGCTCCGCGGCCTGCCGCAGCACGCCGAACCGGGCGAAGGCGGGCAGGTCGAGCACCGTCATCGAGGCGTTCTCGCGTATCGGCCGGGACAGCGCGAGCCCTTCGGCGATGCGGTTGGCGGGGAAATAGGCGATGCCGCGCTTCAGGCTGCGCCGTGGGGCAGCGGAGTCATAGGGTGAGCCATCGATCCGGATCACGCCGGATGTCGCCGGCTCGATGCCGTAGATGGCGCGGATCAGCTCCGACTTGCCGCAGCCGACAAGACCGGCGATGCCAGTGATCTCGCCGGCTCGGGCATAGAGGTTCACATCGCGGACACTGCCGTCGGCAAGGCTGAGGTTTTCGACGTCGACCATCACCTTGTCCGGCTTGTGCGCGATGGTCGGGAACAGCAGATCGATCTTCCGGCCGGTCATCAGCTCCACGAGCTCTCCGTCAGTCGATGTCGCAGCATCGAGGGTGCGGATGTGGCGGCCGTCGCGGAGCACGGTGACGCAGTCGGCCAGGGCGCGGATCTCGCGCATGCGGTGCGAGACATAGATCAGCCCGACGTTCTGGCTTTTCAGCCGGGCTATCAGTTCGAACAGGCGTCCGGTCTCGCGCTCGGTGAGGGACGCGGTCGGCTCATCGAGGATCAACAGGCGTACCTTGCCGAGCAGTGCCTTGGCGATCTCGGCCATCTGCTGATGCGCGCGGGAGAGGTCATCGACCCGTCGCGAGGGATCGAGGTCGAACCCAAGCTCGTCGATGAGCGCCCCGGCACGCTTGCGCATCTCGCGGGCACGCAGGACGCTGCCGTTCGTGATCTCCCGGCCCAGAAACAGGTTTTCTTCCACGGTGAGACTTGGAACGAGCGAAAACTCCTGAAACACTGGGCTGATGCCGATCGCGCGCGCCCGTTGCGGCGTAAGATGACGGATCTCTTCACCCTCGAAATGGAAGGTGCCTTCATCGGGCGGAAACGTCCCCGACACCACGTTGATCAGGGTCGATTTGCCGGCGCCGTTCTCGCCGAACAGGACGTGCAGCTCGCCCGCACGGACATCGAGATCGACCCGGTCGAGCGCACGGACGCCCGTGAAATGCTTCGAGATGCCTCGCAATTGAAGCAGAGGCTTGGCCGGCTTCGGGTCGATGTCGACATCCATCTGCTGCTCCGCAGGCGCTGGGATGAGAGGCGGGAGACACATCTCCCGCCTCAGTGATGCGCAGACTTACTTGGCTTTGACCGAGTAGACCGGGGTCCACTTCGCCGGCGCCAGCACGAGATCCATCTGCAGTTTCGGCACGGTCGTCTTGTCGATCACCGCCGCCGCCGGTTGAACGAGGCTCATCACCGGCTTCTTCTCGATCAGACGCACCGCCTGGTCGATCGCGATTGCGCCTTCGCCGACTGGATATTGGGTTGCGAAGGCGAGGATGTCGCCGCGGTTCAGCGCGTCGAGCATGGCTTGGTTTTCATAGGACGAGACGATCTTCAGGTCGCTTCGACCGGCCTCGGCGACGGCGCCGATCGCAGCTTCGGCCGTTGGCGCGGTGCCCCAGATCACGTTCATGCCGGGATAGGCCTGCAGCGCGTCCTGGATGAGCTGGAGCTGCACCGCGACGCCGGAGTCGCCGAATTTCTCGGCCAGAATCTTCGCGTTCGAGTTCTTGGCGATGGCCTTCTTGAAGCCTTCGTTGAACGACTCGGCCCAGCCCGAGCCGGCCGGTCCGGGGAACGTCACGATATTGAGCTTGTCGCCAGGCTTGGTCTGAGCCAGCAGGCCTTCGCCGGTGACCTCACCCATAGCGACGAAGTCGACATAGTTGGCAGCGGGCAGGGCGTTAGGCGGCAGCGGATTGGTGACGCCAACGACCGGAACGCCCTTGGCCTTGGCCTCTTCGAACTTCTTGCTCAGTCCGGCGCCGGAGATGGCGCCTACGATGATCGCATCGGGACCGCTCGCCAGGCAGTCATCGAATTGCGAGAGCTGTTTGGGTAGGTTCTCGTAACCACCAGCTTCGTAGAGGTTCATGTTGACGTTCATCGCCTCCGCTTGCTTCACGATGCCGTAGGCGACGGCGACCCAAAAACTGTCCTTCATGTGGGGAAAGAGCACGCAGAGTTTGTAGGGCTTCTCTGCTTTCGGCAGCGGCGTGTACTCCGCAGGCGTGGGCGTTCCGGATGAGGCGTCGTAAATCTTCATCGGGAACCAGGGCGTGTCCGCCGCAGCCGGTGTCATCGCAGAGGCGGCAAGTGCGAGAGCAGCCAGGCCGAGTGCGGAACGGATCGGCCGAAACCGGTTGGGAGAAAGGCATGTTGTGCTCGTCATAGTGCAATCCTCGGGGTTTGAATGAAAGGTAAGGACCGACGACTTCGGGATCCTCGTTTATTCACGCGCCACGCCGCCCGTGGGCGGCGCGGTTACCGATGGTGATCAGGTCCACATCGCGACCGAGCGTCGTTCGAATACGTCGCGGAACTGGCGTGTCGATTCGGGAAGCAGCGCTCCAGTGCCCCAGTCGAGGATCACCGCGTGCTTGCGGATCACGTCGAATGCATTGATCGCGCCGCTGCGATAGCGCTCCGCCACGACTTCCGGGTCCAGCCGGACATTGGCGACGCGTTCGGCCCGGATCTTTGCGCGCAGAGCGTCGGTCGCGACCTTGTCGATCTCGTAGCTGCAAAGCTCTGCATCGATCGTGTGCACGACGACGCCATAATCCTTGGCCGCGCGTTCGACCGAGACGTAGTCGTCCTTGATGTCCTCGATCACGAGGTGCGGATCGCGTTCGAGCGGATCGCCGAATCCGCCGCCGCCGGCGGTCGGCCGGGAGAAAATATCGCCTTCGCCGATCGGGACGTCAGAGAAGATCGAGCCGAGCCGTTCCTCGGCCTTGCTGCCCGCGCGCTTCAAGGTCAGGCCGTGCGGCATGGAGGGCAGGCCGCCCTCGATGCCCCAGACCACGGCGCGCTCGCGATCGCAGATGTAGGATATGACGGTCTTTTCGGCCTGGAGCATGCGTGACGTCTTCACCACGCCGGCGCCGCCGCGCCATTTGCCGGGGCCGGGGGAGTCTTTCAGGATCTCGCACTCGGTGGTGAGGATCGGATTGGCTCGCTCCTGGCCCTCGACCGGTTGCGACATCAGCCCGGTGCCGAAGCAGGCCGTGGTGACATTGCTACCGTCCTTGCCGTTGCGGCCGCCCCAGCCACCCGGGAGCCAGTCGTAGAACATGAAGATCGGCTTGTCTGAGCTGCGCGCATCGAGGCCACCGGTGAGCAGATATTCGAGATTAAAGGCGCAGGCGAGGGCCCGCTCCGGCATCAGCTTCGACCACATCTCGTAGATCGAGTTCATGATCTTCTCGAAAGGCATAAGGAAGCCGGTGACTGCGATCGGCCATTTGGCATCGACGATCGAGCCCTCGGGCGCAATGATCTCGAAGCAGCGGTAGAAGCCGGAGTTTAACGGCAGGTCCGGGAAGAACGTCTTCATGCCGGCGGCAACGGCGGAGAATGTCGAGCCGAACGCCGAGTTGTAGATCGAGCCGATCGTCGGATGGCTGCCGGTGAAGTCGTAGATGACCCGATCGCCCTTGATTGTCATCTTGATGCGGATCGGGATCATGCCTTCGCCGCCGGCCGGATCTCGGTCGATGAAGTCGACGGTCTCCCACTCACCGTCGGGTAGCGCCGCGATCCGCTGGCGCGCCGAGCGCTCGACATAGTCCTGCACGGCGGCAAGCCCGGTTTCGACGGTATCGCGCCCATATTTATTGACGAGACGCAGGATCTCGCGCCCGCAGACCGCCGTTGCCTCCGCCTGGGCCTGGATGTCGCCGATGATCGAGGCGGGGTCGCGCGTGTTGGAGGCGATGAGATGTGCGACGTCCTTCTTGAGACCATTCCTGTCGAACAGGCGGATCGGCGTGATGCGCAGACCCTCGCGGAACATTTCGCGCGCGGAGACGTCGAACGAGCCGGGCACGCTGCCGCCGACGTCCGACCAGTGTCCGTTGGACTGGCTGAAGGCGATGATCTTGCCGTCGGCGAAGATCGGGCGGATCAAGCGGACGTCGGAAAAGTGCGTGCCCCCGGCATAGGGGTCGTTGATGGCGAAGACGTCGCTCTCATGCATGTCGCCATCGAAATGGCGCATGACGTCCTGGCAGGTGAAGTGCAACGTGCCGACGTGGACGGCGATGTCCTGATTACCCTGGGCTGCACATTCACCTTTGGCGTCGTGCAGCGCGCTCGAGAAGTCGCGGTTGTAGATGACGAAGGAGTAGCATGTCCGCAGCACCTGCTCGCCCATCTGGTCGACGCTGGTGATGAAGGAGTTTTTGAGAACCTCGAAGGTCACGGGGTCGAGCGGGAGATCTCCGGCCATGGTTCACTCCTTCACGCGGATGATGATGTTGAGATACTTGTCGACCTCGGCGCTGGCGCCGGGCGGCACGACGGTGGTCGCATCGACCTGCTCGATGATCGCAGGGCCTTGGAAGGAAAAGCCGCAGGGCAGGTCGTCGCGCTCGTAGATGGGCGTGTCGAGCCCGTTGCCGTCGAACCAGACCCTGCGGCGGCCGATCGGCTCAGGGATCACACCGGTCGGTTCGTGAACGGCAAATTCGGCCTTGGGAACGATGCCGACCGCCTTCAGATTGAGGCGGAAGAAGCTGACCGGTGCGCTGTCACGGCGGAAATTGTATTCGCGCTGATGCTCGGCATGGAAGCTCTGCACGAGATCGGAAATTGCACCGATCGGGTGCGGTGCGTTGACGGCGAGCGAGCGCCACTGGCCGCGATACATCATGTCGATCGAGCGCTGCAGAACGATGTCCTTCTGAGCAACGCCCTCATGGCTGAGTCGCGCGAGAGCGTCCTTCTCCAGCTCCGCGAACTGCGCCTCGATGTCAGCCGCGTCGGCGTCGGCCGCGTCGACCATGCAGCTCTGCGAAAAATCGTGCTGCATGTCGACCAGCAGGCAGCCGAGCGCCGATGTCACGCCGGGATTGGGCGGCACGATCACGACGGGGATCGCGAGCTCGCGCGCGACGTCGACGCCGTGCAGGGCGCCGGCGCCGCCGAAGGCCACAAGCGCGAAGTCGCGTGGATCGTAGCCGCGGCTGATCGAGATCAACCGCACCGCATCCGACATGTTGGCGTTAGCCACCTTGACGATCGCGTCCGCTGCCTCGTGCAGACCGAGGCCGAATGGCTTTGCAACGCTGTCTTCGACTGCCCGTTCGGCCAGTGCGGGGTCGAGCTTCACCTTGCCGCCGGCGAGGTTGGTGCCGAGGCGGCCCAGCGTGACGTTGGCATCCGTGTTGGTCGGCTGGGTGTTGCCGTTGCCGTAGCAGGCCGGTCCGGGATAGGCGCCGGCGGATTGCGGGCCGTTGCGTAAGGAGCCCGCCGGATCGGTCCAGGCCAGCGATCCGCCGCCGGCACCGATGGTGAGCACCTCGATCGAGGCAAAGCGAATCGGATAGCCGAACTCGATATGCCAGTCCTTGGTGATACGTGACTGCCCCTCATAGGCCAGCGACACGTCGGTCGAGGTGCCGCCCATGTCGAGGCCGATCGAATGGGGGAAACCGCAGAGCCCTGCAATGTAGCGGCTGGCGATGGCACCGGCGGCAATGCCGGAGCCGGCGAGGCGTGCCGCAAAGTCCTTCACGCTGGCCGGTGTCATCACGCCGCCACCGGTATGAAGCAGCAGGAGATCGCGGGAGTAGCCGTCGTGGGCGAGGCGATCGCCGAGCCGGCTCGTATAGTTCACGACGACCGGACTGACGACGGCATTGGCAACTGTCGTCGAAAATCGCTCGTGCTCGAAGATTTCAGGAAGCACCTGTGAGGAGATCGAGACCGGGATGTCGGGCATCTCCGCGAGCAGGATGTCGCGCATGGCGCGCTCGTTGGCGCCGTTGAGATAGGCGTTCATGAAGCACACTGCGATCGCGGCGACGCCCCTGCGCTTGAGGATGCTTGCGACATTGCGCGCGGCCTCGACGTCGAGCGGTTCGATCACCTTGCCGCTGGCATCGACCCGTTCGGGTACGGTCAGGCGGTCGCGCCGCGGAACATAGGGTTTGACGACGTCCTTGTAGGTGTCCCAGAGATCTTCCTTGTTGGCGCGTCGGATCTCGATGACGTCGCGAAAGCCCTTGGTCGTCACCACGGCCGTGCGGGGCAGGCGGCGAGTGATCAGCGCGTTGGTGGCGACCGTGGTGCCGTGCGAGAACAAGGCGACCTTGGACAGATCGATTCCCGCCTTCGAGACGCCGCCCATGATCCCTTCGATCGGATCGCGCGTGGACGATGTCTTCTCGATCCGGATGAGGCCGGTCGTCTCATCCATGATGCAGATGTCGGTAAAGGTGCCGCCGACATCGACGGCCACGCGAAGATTCTGCACCATGCGTCTTCCTTTCGAACAAGCGTTTCGCCGATCATAGGCAGATCGGCGGCTTGTCTTCTTGACGCTGAGCGCAGGAAGATTTGTGCGAGAGAGCGACGGGCGTGGGTGCCCGGATCGGCGGCGGGTTGCCTAGAAATCGGTCAACTGGACACAGGTGACGTTGTTTTCAGGAATTGGAAGCGCGCGAGGTCGCTCGCGCCTCGCTCGGTGTACGGCCAAAACGGCCGCGGTAGTTGCGGCTGAATTGTGCCTGGTCGGCGAAGCCCCACTGATAAGCAATTTCCGAAATGCTCTTTCGGCAATTGGGATCGCGCAGCAGTGCGTCGCACATCGAAAGACGCTGGTTGCGGATATAGGCGCAGACGGTCATACCCTCGCCCTCGAAAATCTGGTGCAGATATCGAAGCGAGATGCCGCAACCATCGGCGATCATCTGGGGCGTGAGCCGCATGTCCTCGAGGCGAGTACGAATGAAATGCTCACAGCGCAGCAGGTGGCCGTTGCGCACCGACGAGGAGTGCCCGGTCAGCACGCGGTCGTCGGACTCGATGGCCATGGCCACGAGTTCGATAAGGTGCTTGCCCATCATCGTGCGCGCCGTCTCGTCCATCTCGCCAATGCGCTCGCCGGCAAGTCGCAGTGTGTCGACGAACAGCGCACCGACGCTGCGGTTGGCATCGAATTGCAGCGTGGCAAGCCGTTCTGGGCGCGAGATACGTGCACGCAGGACCGCGCTCGGGATTTTCAGCACCCACAGCGCCGCTGGATCATGGTGGCTGAATTCGTAAGGTAGGTGGCTGCGCTCGATCACGAAGGCGCCAGGCCGGCAGCGCACATCCTTGCCGTCCTGCTCGAAGCGAATTTCGGCGAGCTCTGGCACGGTAATCAGGAAGGATTCGTCCCCCGCATTCTGGAGATGCCGCTCGTGGCGCTTGTAGAGCAGACCGTTCGCGATGTTTCGGGATACGGAGACCGGCCCCATGGACCAGGCACCGAGACTGGCGCTGAAGTCACTGCGGCTCGGAAAGCGCAGGTCCAGCGAGAAATAAGTCCTGGAGACGACGTCCTGCCAGTACTGACGCCGGGCTTGCAACGGAATGTCGGTGGTCGCGTAGGTGATTTGCATGTCTCACTCCCGCCGCCGGCTGTGCCTCCGGTTGTCGTGTCCCCGCGCGAGTGTGGCGAGGGCAGCCGGACGGCGTCAAGTCGAACAAATACGGAAAACAGATATCTTAGATTTCGATCGCCTCCTCGGCCCGATGCCGATGGTCTAAGCTGACCGGGGGCCTGGCCGGACCGACGCCGGCAACCGCAAAGCGCATGAAATCGAGGAACGCCTTGGCGGCCTCCGAGAGTTTGGTGTCGCGCCGCCAAGCGAGGCCCACATCCATGCTGGGAACCTCATCCTCGATAACGCGGGTCTCGATCCGCTGCCCTTCCAGCGACCAGGGCCGGTAGATCAGGTCGGACAGAATGGCGATACCCATGCCGCCCGCAACCATGGAGCGCACAGCTTCGACGGAGGAGGTGCGGAAGACAGTTTTCGGTTCGAGCGCCGCATGGGTCCAATAGCGCATCGAGGTGTGCTTGGCCTCGTCGACGGTGAGCATGACGTAGGGATAGGTCGCGATCTCCGAGAGATGCACCCGCTCGGCGCGGGTCAGTGGATGCTCAGGTGCAAGCCACAGCCGGCGCGGCGAGCGCAATAAGGTCTCGCTGACGAGCATGGCATTGTCGCGCAGGTTGGAGACCAGCATCACCGCCAGATCGAGCGCGCCGTCGACGAGTGCACGTTCGAGCACGTCGCGCGGCGCCTCGAACAGCTCGATGGTGATGCCGGGAAAGCTCGCCTGGAAGCGCATCTGGTGGCGCGGCAGGAAATAGCCGGACACCGTGTA
>NZ_JBANBA010000240.1:0-2755 GCF_059803475.1 Bradyrhizobium sp. UFLA05-89
CAGCTTGGTCCGTGGATTTCTGACTCAGTAAGACTAAAGCGCGATGAGATTGGGATGAATCGTCATCGCGCTTTAGGTTGTTGTTGTTTGAGCATGATCTTTTCGGAAAACCGCTCCACACCTTTCCGGATCATGCCTTGGGGCGGTGGAAGCAGTGTGCGTCCAACCAAAGCCCAATGGTGCCGGTGATAGGTCAAAGCCGATACTGCGCTGCCGGAAAGCCCTTGTGCGGCACAGGAAAGAGGGGGGTGTTCGAATGATGCCAGACAACGTCGCCCTGTTCGCCACGATCATCCTGCTGCTTCCGATGTTTTATCTGCTGCTGGCGGCACCGGCCTTTCTGCTGGTGAAGCTGGACGTCCGACCTGTCGCCCTGCTGTTGCGCGCCATGTTCAACGGCTACTTCCTGACATTGGCCGTTGCCGGTGCCGCAGGCACGATCGCCGTTGCCGTGGACGGCCGCCCGGTCCTGGCCCTGGGCGTCGGCTTGATCACGGCACTCGCCGTGTGCTCGCGCCGCTGGTTTTTGCGGCAGATGGACGCCCGGATCAGTGATGGAGATGCCGGCGACACGGAGGCCGCGCGCCGGCTCCGACGACTGCATTGGGGTGGCATGCTGGGCAATGCGATCCAGCTTGCCATAGTCGTGGCCTGTATTCCCTATATCGCCATCGCGCCGACATGACCGGCGTTGGCGCGCGGCAACGTTGCGTCTCACCCGCATCGTCGTTGCTCCGCGGATCCTGTCATCTCAGGCGAAGCGCCACTGGCGGACGTTCGCTCGCGAAGCTAGAGTTGCGAGGCCTGCGCTCTGGCGTACCTTTACCGTAGTCCGGCATGACTGACCGTCTGACGCGTATTGCACCCGGATTGACCAAACTCTTGTCCTACGGTTTTGCCGATGATTTTCGGCACGATCTGTTGGCGGGAATCTCTGTTGCCGCAGTGGCCCTGCCGGTCGCGATCGCCTACGCGCAGCTCGCAGGCTTCGATCCGGTTGTGGGGCTATATTCGAGCATTCTGCCGTTGGTCGCGTACGCCATCTTCGGCACTTCGCGGCAAATGATCGTGAATCCCGATGCAGCTGTGTGCGCCATGGTCGCAGCCGCAGTAGCTCCGCTGGCGGGCGGCAACGTCGAACTGTACTGGTCGCTGTCGGTCGCAGTCACATTTCTGGCCGGCATGTTCTGCATTGCAGCGAGTTTCCTGCGGCTCGGTGCGCTGGCGGAATTTCTCTCCAAGCCAATCCTCGTTGGACTTTTGAACGGGGTCGCAATTTCCATTTGTCTGGGGCAAGTCGGCAAGCTGCTCGGCTTTTCCATCGAATCCAAAAGGATCATTCCGCAACTGTTCGAAATCTTCGGCAAGCTGCCGGAGACGCAGATTCCGACGTTTATCGTAGGAGCGGCAAGCCTGGCGATATTGTTTGCGCTGGCGCGCTGGGCACCGCGACTTCCGGCTGCACCGATCATATTGATCGCCGCCGGCGCCGCGGTCGCACTGTTCGGATTGGACCGGTATGGAGTGGCGATTCTGGGGCCGGTTCCTGCGGGCCTGCCGCCGCTGCGATTGCCCAGATTTCCAACGGAGGACATACCGTCCCTGCTGGGTAGCGCGGCGGGGCTCGCTCTCGTGCTGTTTTCGAGTGGCATGTTGACAGCGCGCAGCTTTGCGTCGAAGGGCGGCTACGAGATCGACGCTGACCGTGAGCTGGCTGCATTTGGTGCGGCTAATCTCGCCTCCGCCTTGTCGCAAGGGTTCGCCGTGACCGGCGCTGACTCGCGCACGGCAATGGCCGTTTCAGCCGGCGGTCGCACCCAGGTGACTGGCCTGGTGGCTGCGGCGGCAATCGCCGCAGTGTTGTTGTTTTTGACCGGTCCCTTGCGATATGTGCCGATTGCTGCGTTGGGCGCATTGCTCGTGTTCGCTTCGATCTCGCTGTTTGACACGCGAACATTACGCGAAATCTGGAGCATCGATCGCGGCGAGGTCGTCCTGGCGGTGATCACGACGCTGGGAGTGGTCGCGCTGGGCGCCATCAACGGGATTCTCATCGCTGTCGGGCTGGCCCTGGTCCGCTTCGTCAAGCTGACCGCGCGGCCCAGGGACGAAATCCTGGGAACGGTCGACGGGCTTCCCGGTCTGCATTCGATCGAGCGACATCCAGACGCCAGGACGTTTCCGGGTCTCGTGCTCTACCGCTTCGATGGCCCGCTAACCTTCTTCAATTCCGATTACTTCAAGGCGAGAGCGCTGGCGGTGGCCGAAGCCGAAGGCCCGGAACTTCGTTGGTTTGTGATTGATGCAATTCCAGTCAGCCAGATCGACACGACCGGATTATATGCACTTCGCGATTTGCGGGAACGGCTGGAAGCGCGCGGAACATCGCTGCTACTGGCCGGGCGCAAGGCCGAATTTCTCGCATGGTTTCGGGAAGCCGGTCTCTACCGGCCTGAACACGAGACGTGGATCCTGCCTACACTGCGCCAGGCCCTGAAGGCCTACCTGCGGGAGTCGCAACAAATCGCGCCGCTTAACCAGCGCGACATGTGAAAATCCGTCCTCGGTCATTTTCGACGGAATGAGCACTATTGGTGTGACGCGACGAAGGCCGGGTCTGCTTTGCTCCCGTTGGCGACCAAGCCGCGCGGCGGGCAATAGGGTCGCGAAGGGCCAGCGCACGAAGTCGCTGCGCTCCAGCCCGCTGCGCGGGGGCAAGAGCCGAGAGGCCGGTAGCCGGTTGAGAGTGTATAAT
>NZ_JBANBA010000241.1:0-2750 GCF_059803475.1 Bradyrhizobium sp. UFLA05-89
CTGACCAGCCGCAACATTCCGCCGCCGCGTGGCGGTGATGCCTGGAATGCGATGTCAGTCATGCGCGCGATGAAGCGGCTGCGCATCGCGGGCAAATGACTCGCACCATCTGCGATCCCAACTGGATGTTGATGTGCGCGTTGTGGCAGTCGCAGCGTAAGCGCTAAGCCGATACCCTGGCTTCCGTCTTAGATTAGATGTGCGAAGAAGCCTCCGGCTTGAACGGAGGTTTGGGATGGAGTTGGACGGCAAAAAGGACGTCCATTTGGACGGCTCGTCGGTTGGGTCGGTCAGCCGGCTTGAAGTGCTTGAAGGACCGTCCGGGCTTCGTGTGCGTTCGGAGGCTGAGCGGGCTCGGATCGTCGCCGAAAGTCTGCTGCCCGGCGCTCAGGCGTCGGAAGTAGCGCGCAAGCACGGGGCGACGCGCTGGCAGATTTACGATGGGCGACGACGCTTTCGCCAGCGAGGCGAATTGCCGTCGTGCGGGGCATCGCAGCCGCCGTTCGCGCCGCTGGTTGTGGAGGGGCCGTTAGAGGAATGTCACGTTCCGGCGGCCAAGCTCGAAATTGCGATTGGCGACGTCGTCGTGCAGACAGACGCGGCGATAGATGGAGAGCAGCTGTCTCGGGTGATCCGCGCGGTGCGAGCGTCACGATGATTGTACCTGGCGCCGAGTTGAAGATTTATATCGCGACGCGTCCTGTCGACTTCCGCTGCGGCCACGATGGGCTTGCTGCCAAGGTGCAGGAGATGCTTGGTCTCGACCCATTGAGCGGTGCGGCCTACGTGTTCCGGTCGAAACGGGCGGACCGGATCATGATTCTGGTTTGGGATCGAACGGGCCTGGTGTTGGTGTACAAACGCCTTGAGGGCTGCAAGTTCGTATGGCCAAAGATTGCGGACGGTGTGATGCGGATATCGCCGGCGATGTTCGCGGCATTGTTCGAAGGCTTGGACTGGAGGTTGGTCCGCCCGGAGGAAGCGCGTCGCCCACAGATCGCTGGATAACTGCGGCCGAGTTGGGCATGGCGCCGGCGGCGCAGATGTGCTCGACATGGCGCATGAGCACCGCGACGCTTCGCGACGATAATGAACGCTTGAAGGCGCTTTTGGCGCAAACGCAGGCGGCGTTGAGCGAGCATCAAGCGGCGCTGGCAATGTCGGAAGAAGCGCGGCGCCGGTTGGAGGTCATTCTCGGCGAACTACGCCGGGAGAAGTTCGGAGCGAAGTCCGAGAAGCTGCGGCCAGATCAATATCATTTGCCGCTCGAAGACGTGGAGATCGCGCAAGGCGTCCTGGACGCGGCGCAGGAGAAGGCTGCGGCGGTCATCAGGGGCCGATCGCGCGCTGGATCGGATCAGGACCGTCATCGCAATCGGGGCTGCTTGCCTGCCCATTTGCCGCAGGTGGAGCGGATCATCGAGGCTGCGAGCACGCTGTGTCCGTGCGGTTGCGGCGCGATGACGAAGATCGGCGAGGACGTCAGCAAACGCCTTGACGTGATTCCGGCACAATGGCGCGTGCTGGTCACGCGCCGCCCGAAATACGTCTGCCGTCGCTGCTCGGGCGCTGTCGTGCAGGCACACGCGGCCGAGCATGTCGTGCCCGGCGGGCTGCCGACCGAAGCGGCCATTGCACACGTGATCGTCTCCAAGTTCGGCGACGATACGCCGTTACCGTCAGGCCGAAATCTATGCGCGACAGGGGATCCGGCTTGATCGGGCGACATTGGGCAATTGGTCAGGTCGCGCCTGCTTCCATCTGCAGCCCGTTGCCGACCACATGCGCCGCCATCTGGCAGCGGCGGATCGCCTGTTCATGGATGAAACCACGGCGCCGGTGCTCGATGCCGGGCGTGGTCAAACGAAGAGGGGCTACTTCTGGGCGATCGTCTCCGACGACCGCGGCCATAGCGGCCCAAGTCCGCCGATCGTGCTGTTCCGATATGCCCCCGGTCGCAGCGGTGCCTGCCTTCGCTGAGCAGTTCCTGGACGGCTTCAACGGACGCTTCCTGCAATGCGATGCCTATGACGGTTATGATCGGCTGATCGAAGTCGCCCGACGCAAGGGCCATGGACGCTCGTACATTGCTGGAGCCATTTGCGCCGGCGCTTCGTCAAATTGGCCCGTAACAGTAAATCGCCGATCGCCGAGGCCGCCGTCCGGCGGATCGCACAGCTCTACGCCATCGAAGCCACAGTCCGCGGTTCATCGCCGGACGTCCGGCTGGCTGCGCGCAAGGAACATTCGCTGCCGCTCGTCGAGGCGTTGAAGCCATGGTTCGAGAAACAACTGTCGATGATCTCGAGCGGCTCGACGCTCGCTGATGACATCCGCTACGCGCTCAATCATTGGCAGGGGCTGACGCGCTTCCTCGATGACGGGCGTCTCGAGCTCGACACCAATCCGGTTGAAAACGCGAAATCCGGCCGATCTGCTTGACCAGAAAAAACGCGCTCCTTCGCCGGTCACGAGGTCGGAGCCGAAAACTGGGCTTTGCTCGCATCCATCGTGGCGACCTGCAAGCTCAACGACGTCAACCCGGTCACCTACATCGCCGATACACTCGAGGCGATCATCCCCGGCCATCCTCAAAGCAAAATTGACGACCTCATGCCATGGCGGTTCCGCAAAACGTCAAGCCGGCATCAATAGGGTCGGCTAAGCGCTTACGTCGCAGCGCGTCTGAGCACACTCCATTCAGGAGAGGCTTAGGCGGCTTTCAATCGCCCGCCCGGCACAAAGGCGGT
>NZ_JBANBA010000242.1:0-2736 GCF_059803475.1 Bradyrhizobium sp. UFLA05-89
GAATTGCCGTCGCGCGAGGAGCAGGCGGCAATCGAGATCGAGGTCGGCGCGGTTCGCATCCGTGTCAGGGGAATGGTCGACCGGCGGGCGCTGTGCGAGGTGCTGGCGGCAGTCGGGACGGTTGGCCGATGATCGGGCTGCGACCCGGGTTGTCGATCTGGATCGCGACGCAGCCGGTCGATTTCCGTCGCGGGATGGACTCGCTGGCGATGCTGGTGAGCGAGGCGTTTGGAGCCGATCCGTTCGACGGCGGACTTTACATCTTCCGCTCCAAGCGCCGAGATCGCGTGAAGATCCTGACCTGGGACGGAAGCGGCCTTGTCCTTTACTACAAGAGAATCGAGGGGCAGTTCACCTGGCCGCCGATCAAGGAAGGCGTCATGCCGCTATCTCATGCTCAGCTCTCGGTGCTGCTCGATGGTTCAGACTGGAAGCGTGTGCCGATGCGGGTTGTGGATCAGCCAGCACGAGCTGGTTGATCCGTATCAAGAGTAGTTCGTCACTCATGCGGAGTTGTTGTAGAATCACTCTGCATGAGTGATTTGCCTTCTCATCCGGCATTGCTCCGACAAGCCGTGATGGCGCTGTCGTCACGGCTTGCGGCGTTGTCGGCGGAATGCGGCACGCTGGCGGCCGAGCGTGATGCGGCGATTGCCCAACGCGACGCTGCGGTCCAGGAGAACGACAAGCTCCAGATAATCCTGTCCCAGTACAAACGCACGATCTTCGGTCCCCGCTCTGAGACACTGGATCCCAGACAGCTGCCTCTCTTCGCCATCACGGCGCAGGCGGCTGGTGCCGCCGCCAACGACGACGTTACCGGAGACGGGCTGCCTGACGGAGCGGAGGGCCGTGGAAAGCGACCGGCGCGACGCAACCGGGGGAAGCTTCCGGAGCATTTGCCGCGCATCGACGTCGTGATCGATATCGAGAGCCACATCTGCCCTTGCTGCGGCGAGCGGCTGCACAAAATCGGGGAGACCGTCAAGGAAGCCTTCGACGTCATTCCGATGCAGTACCGGGTCAAGCGCATAGTGCGTCCGCGGTACGGCTGCCGGGGATGCCGCCAGGGTGTGCTGCAGGCACCCGCGCCGGCCCAGGCGATCGACGGCGGGATGGTGACGGAAGCCTTGCTGGCCCACATCGCGGTGATGAAATACGGCTACCAGTTGCCGCTGTATCGGCAGGAACAGATGTTCGCTGCGCAAGGCATCACGCTCGATCGGCAGACGCTGGCCTCGTGGATGGGGCGCGCCGCCTGGTGGCTGAAGCCGCTTCACACGCTGTTGCGCGACACAGTGATGTCCTACCCGCGGCTGTTTGCCGACGAGACGCCGCTGCCGGTTCTCGATCCCGGCCGTGGCCGGACCAAAGTCTGCCAGTTTTGGGCGATCGCCACCGATGACCGTCCGTGGGGTGGCCCGGCGCCGCCGGCGGTGGTCTACATGTTTGCCGAGGATCGCAAGGCGATCCGCGCCAAGCAGCTGTTCGGGGACTACCACGGCATCCTGCAGGTCGACGGCTATGCCGCCTACAAGGGCCTGATCAAGAACGGCGGCCATCTGGTGCAGCTGGCATTCTGCTTCGCGCATGCGCGGCGGAAGTTTTGGGACGTTCACGTCGCGACCAAGTCGCCGATTGCCGCGGAAGCGCTGCAACGGATCGCGATGTTTTACGCCATCGAGGATCGCATCCGCGGTCTGCCGGCGGCGCATCGGGCTGCTATGCGGCAAAGCGACACCAGGCCGTTGATCGAGGACTTCAAACCCTGGCTTGAGGCGCGGCTGCTGGAAGTCTCGAAGAAGTCCGGTCTGGGCAAAGCCATCCGCTACACCCTCAACCATTGGGACGGCCTGACGCGCTTCATCGACGACGGACGCATTGAAATAGACAGCAATACGGTTGAGCGCAGCATCAAGCCGATAGGCCTGGGAAAGAAGAACTACTTGTTCGCCGGCAGTGAAGGCGGCGCCGAGACATGGGCCATTCTCGCCTCGCTCATCAACTCGGCAAAGCTGCAAGACATCGACCCGCGGCACTATCTGACCGATGTTCTCGAGCGCATCATCTCTGGACGTACCAAGATCAATCAGCTGCACATGCTGCTGCCGTGGAATTGGAAGGCCGAGCGCGACAGTTCGCCGGCAAAGCTCGCCGCCTGATCAGTTCGACGGCAGGGCATCTGGAACTTCCTGCGCATCGCTGGTGTCGTCATAGATCTCCTCGCGGATCACGCGCAGCGTTACCTCGTGCAGATAGACTTGCAGCGCCCTCTCCAGCTCGGTGTACTCCGGCAGCAGCACTTTGTCGACGAAGCCTCGTGACGCGCGGATCATCACTGTGTTGCGTCGCTGGCGGTGATAACGAAACGGCCGCAGCCCGCAGCGACGGCAAAGCGCCAAGAACAGGTGCCGCGACCATTGGTCGGGAAGTGAGAATTGCTGTTCGATCGGTGGATCGTGGCGAGCGAGCTCCTCGACCCGGGCCCGCACCCGCCGCAGCGCGGCTTCCGCCGCAAGGCGCTCACCAGCAGTTCCCGCACCCACGAACAACGCCTCGATCTTCCGAAGCTTCTCGCGCAGCTGAGACTCGCTGGTCATTCTGATCCCCGTTGCCCGCTCCGAACCGGGATCACCCCATCACCGCGTGCCTGCGGCGTCAATCATCCCGACCGCGCTATCCAGAGCATTCCGCGCGAGTCAAGGCCCGGCACGGTGAGCTTCCCGTGACGCTCAC
>NZ_JBANBA010000243.1:0-2641 GCF_059803475.1 Bradyrhizobium sp. UFLA05-89
GGAGATGTCGCAGCCCGGCCGAACAAGGAGATGGCCAATAACGAAAGCGCTTGACACCAATCGCCCCATACAAGTCCGCTGACCTACATCAGACCTGATCCCCTAGCGAAGCCGTTCCTTTTCGGGCTTAATTCCTGCCTTCGATCTGGTGCCGGATTTTCCAGCGCGCTTACCCCCTTTCCGCCCTACGAAGATGTTGCCGAGGAGTTTTGATGTCGCTGAAGATTGTTCGCCGGTCTTTGCCAAACTGCGGTTCGGGTTACAGCCCATCCGGCGATGGTCCGTTTCCCGCGATTTTGCTCTTGCACGGTTCGGAAGGAAGTTGGTCAGGATGGAATTATCGAAATGCCGCAATTCTTGCGGCGCATGGCTTTCTAGCGATACCCTTCGGTTACGCTAAAGAAGGAAATGCCTGGAACGCCGGAAACATTATTGATGTACCACTTGATCGAACGGTCGATGCGTTGGCTGCTCTCCGCGAATTTGATTTGTCCGGAAACAAGATCGGGCTTTACGGAGTTTCGCGCGGTGCCGAACACGCGCTGTTGCTGACATCGCTTATGGCCAGGGACGATGTAGCCGGCCTCCCGGATGCAGTCGCTGTGCATGCTCCGCCCGACGTTATCTGTGGAGCGTTCAATGCAAAGATGTGGCGGGACTCCGGCGATCCTGGATGGCAGCCATGGGATCCCGCAAACCGTGCATGGACTTGGCGGGGTTCGTCCGATCAACTGCTGCCGACAACACCAATCGAAATCGAACGGTTCGATGGCCCACTATTTCTCAGTCACGGTACGGGGGACGCGACTTGGTCCGCAGAGATGACACGCCGACTATGGGAACGATTGAAGCATCACGGTCGGACTCCCGAAGTGCATCTTTACGAGGGAGAGGGGCACGGATTCACCAGCGACGCTGAAAATCAACAAAACGAACGTCTCATTGATTTCTTCGTCCGCCATTTGCGCTAGGGAGCCTGTCCGGCCTCCGCTTCCGACCGCATGTTGAACGTCCGCAACTGCCTCATCTCCGAAGTCGGGCACCGTCCACTCTTTTGTTTTGCCGTTGGAGGAGAAGCGGACATAGTTCGGGCCATCGCCTGGTGAATACAAGCCGCAGCCTGGATTGCTTCGTCGCAAGCGCTCCTCGCAATGACGGGGCGAGAGCCGGGTCAAAGAAAAACGGCGGGCTGTCGGCCCGCCGTTTTCGTTCTGATTGAAACTCGAATCAATTGTCCAAGAAGCTCCGCAGCTTCCTGCTCCTTGACGGGTGCTTCAACTTCCGCAGCGCCTTCGCTTCGATCTGACGAATACGTTCGCGCGTCACGCTGAACTGCTGGCCGACTTCTTCCAGCGTGTGGTCGGTGTTCATGCCGATGCCGAAGCGCATGCGCAGCACGCGCTCTTCGCGCGGCGTGAGCGAGGCGAGCACGCGCGTGGTGGTCTCGCGCAGGTTCGACTGGATCGCGGCGTCGATGGGCAGGATCGCGTTCTTGTCCTCGATGAAATCGCCGAGATGCGAATCCTCTTCGTCGCCGACGGGTGTTTCGAGCGACAAGGGCTCCTTGGCGATCTTGAGGACCTTGCGCACCTTCTCCAAGGGCATGCCGAGCTTCTCGGCAAGCTCTTCCGGGGTCGGCTCGCGGCCGATCTCATTGAGCATCTGGCGCGAGGTGCGCACGATCTTGTTGATCGTCTCGATCATGTGCACGGGGATGCGGATGGTGCGCGCCTGGTCGGCGATCGAGCGGGTGATCGCCTGCCGGATCCACCACGTCGCGTAGGTCGAGAACTTGTAACCGCGGCGATACTCGAACTTGTCGACCGCCTTCATCAGGCCGATGTTGCCTTCCTGGATCAGGTCGAGGAACTGCAGGCCGCGGTTGGTGTACTTCTTCGCAATCGAGATCACGAGGCGGAGGTTGGCTTCCACCATCTCCTTCTTGGCCTGGCGGGCTTCGCGCTCGCCCTTCTGCACGGAGTGCACGATCTTGCGGAATTCGCCGATCTCGAGACCCGTGAGCGCCGCGAGCTGATGTACCTCGTGGCGGAGGTCCTTGATGCGGTCCTTCTCGTGATGGACGAAATTCTTCCAGCCCTTGGCCGAAAGCTTTGAAACCCGGTTGAGCCAGCGCGGATCGAGCTCGGAGCCGGTGTAGTTGCGCAGGAAGTCGTCACGCGCGACGCCGTGGCTGTCGGCAAGACGCATCAGGCGGCCCTCATGCGAGACGAGGCGCTTGTTGATGTCGTAGAGCTGCTCGACGAGTGAATCGATGCGGGCCTGGTTGAGGCGCAGCGACTTCACCTCGACGATGATCTCGTCCTTCAGCTTCCGGTACTTGCGCTCCTGGTGCGGCGAGAGCGACGGGCCGTGCGTCGTGCTCTCGAGCTGGTTCTGGATGTCCTGCTCCTGGAGCTTGCGCAGCTTCTTGTAGTTGTCGGCGATCTTGTCGAAGATCTCGACGACCTTCGGCTTGAGCTCGGCTTCGATTGCCGCGAGCGACATCTGGTTCTCGAACTCGTCGTCCTCGTCCATGTCGGCTTCGGCGGCGGCTTCCGCCGGATCCTTCTCGGCCTCAGTGCCATTGCCGACACCGGGCGCGGGACGGAACGGGGTCGGCAATGGCACTGAGGCCGAGCTG
>NZ_JBANBA010000244.1:0-2612 GCF_059803475.1 Bradyrhizobium sp. UFLA05-89
GAACAAGGAGATGATCTGAAATGATCTAACAACCACTCATCCTTGACCAAGCCCATACAAGTATTCCAGAGACAGCGACGAATACGGAGGAGCCGCGGCGTACCGGGTCGCCCGGTCGAGCCGGGCGACGACAGCGATTATGTGGTCAGCCGCTCGCCATCCTCACCGACGACCTGAAGCGGCACGACACTTCCCACCGCTGCCCCAGCGACCGCCACCGGCAGATAGTGCTCCGTGCGCCCCTGGCTGGCGCTCTCGATCAGCACCTCGCGGCTCGCGCCGACCTCGGCCTTTAGCCTGCGCCGCAACGCCGCTTCACCTGCCGCACGCAACCGTCTCGCGCGATCCTTGATCACCGCGCCTGCGACCTGCGGCATCCGCGCGGCCGGTGTGCCGGGGCGCGGCGAATAGGGAAAGACGTGCAGGAAGGTGAGACCGCATTCCTCGACGAGATCGCGCGAGCGCGCAAACATCTCTTCCGTCTCGGTCGGAAATCCCGCGATGATGTCAGCGCCGAGCGCGATGTCCGGTCGCAGGCGGCGCACCTGCTCGCAGAACGCAATAGCGTCCGGGCGCGAATGCCGCCGCTTCATCCGCTTCAAGATCATGTCGTCGCCGGATTGCAGCGACAGATGCAGATGCGGCATCAGCCGCGCATCGTCGGCGATGGCATCGAGCAGATCGCCATCTGCCTCGATCGAATCGATCGATGAGATGCGCAGGCGCTTCAGCTCCGGCACATGCCGCAAGATCTGCTTCGTCAGCATTCCGAGTTTTGGCGCGCCCGGCAGGTCGGCGCCGTAGCTCGTGAGATCGACGCCGGTCAGCACGATCTCGGCATGGCCGCGCTCCGTCAGCCCGCGCACCTGCTCGACCACCGCGCCCATTGGCACGGAACGCGAATTGCCGCGACCGAACGGGATGATACAGAAGGTGCAGCGATGGTCGCAGCCGTTCTGCACCTGCACGAATACGCGCGGCAGGCCGCTCGCAAAGCCGTCGATCAGATGCGGCGCCATCGCCTTCACCGCCATGATGTCGCTGACCGCGATCTTGTCGCCGTTGCCGATATCGAACGCGGCACGCGCCTCACGCCAGGCTTTGGGGTGCATCTTGTCGTCATTGCCGACGACGCGATCGACCTCGGCCATATCAGCGAACATGTCGCTTTGTGTCTGCGCCGCACAGCCGGTGACGACAATGCGTGCGCCGGGGCGCTCGCGCTTCAATTTACGGATCGACTGCCGGGCCTGCGCCACTGCCTCGTTGGTGACCGCGCAGCTATTGATGACGATGGTGTCGGAAAGCCCTGCGCCTTCCGCCTCGCGGCGGATCACCTCGGCCTCGAAGGCGTTGAGACGGCAGCCGAAGGTTACGACCTCGACGCCCATCAGGCGACCGAGGCGAACAGCGCCGGATCGAAATTGCCCTCATATTCGAAGGTCGCGGTGCCCGTCATCAGCACGTGATCGTCGCCCTCGCGCCATTCGATGCCGAGCTTGCCGCCGGGCAGCGTGATCTCGACGCTGCGGTTGGTGCGCTTCAGCCGCGCCGCTGCGACCGCCGTCGCGCAGGCCGCCGAGCCGCAGGCCTTCGTAAGCCCTGCGCCGCGCTCCCAGGTGCGGATCGTGATTTGGTCGCGATCGACGATGTGGGCGAGCGTGATGTTGGCGCGCTCGGGGAAGATCGGATGGTTTTCCAGCAGCGGTCCAAAGCGCCCGAGGTCATAGGCGTTGACGTCGTCGACCCAGAAGATCGCGTGCGGATTGCCCATGCTCACGGCCGACGGCGAATGCAGGATCGGCTTGTCGATCGGCCCGATCTGCAACTCGATGTAACGGGTGTCGCGAAACTCCTCCGCCAGCGGAATGTCCTGCCAGCCGAACTTCGGCGCACCCATGTCGACGGTATAGAGATCGGGTGCGGGGCCCTGCCAGCAATTGAGAAGGCCCGCGGCGGTTTCGAACGTCGCCGTGGTCTGCCTGGTCGTCTCGAAGATCCTACGCACCACGCAGCGCATGCCGTTACCGCAGGCGCCGGCCTCCGAGCCGTCATTGTTGTAGATGCGGATGAAGGCTTCGGTGCCATCGAGCCGCGGCTTCTGCAGCACCATGAGCTGGTCGTAGGGCACACCCTTCACGGAGGCGACCGCGCGCGCGTCGTCCGGCGTGACCGGGGCAGCCGAATCCCGCATGTCGACAACGACGATCTCGTTGCCGATGCCGTTCATCTTGGCAAATGCGTGGTTGGCGAGGGCGCTCATGAAATGTCCTGAATTTCGCCTGTCTTATATGGCGATCATGGGACGGTTGGCCAGTCATTTGCCGCGTGTGCCCTATGACGCATCTGTCATGGGACGAATTTGGGCCATGCGTGTTAGATAGGCGCGTTCGCGCGAACCGGGACGCGCACGTGGTGCAAGAAATGCGGGCAGGGCCTTACTTGCCTTGGGGAGACACGCAATGACGAGCTTTTTCCGTCCTTTTCTGGCCGCGGTGATCCCCGCAGCGGCCGTTACCCTCTGCCTCTCCGGCGCGTTCGCCCAATCGCCGACCCCGGCACCGGCAGCCTCCGCAAGCCCCTCACCGGCAACCTCGCCCTCGCCGGCCGCC
>NZ_JBANBA010000245.1:0-2478 GCF_059803475.1 Bradyrhizobium sp. UFLA05-89
CTCGCGTTGAATCTCCTTCAATATGCGATTCTCACCCAGCTTGGTCCGTGGATTTCTGACTCAGTAAGACTAAAGCGGGATGAGTTTTGGTTGAATCGGTGCGAGCCCCGGGCACCTCTCCCGCTGGGCGACAGGCTCAGCCGCTCGTCTTAATCTCATCGCGATCTAGCCGTCGACGAATGCCTTCCATTTGGCGAACTGTGACTGTCGCAGGCTCTTCCTTTCGTCGTCGAGTTCGGAACTGCGTTTGGCCGCATCGGCCATGGCGCTCGCGGCGCGATTGTAGCCGTCCGCCGTGGACTGGAAGGGAAAGATGAACTGACCGTTCGCGACCTTGTAGACCCCGAACTCGCGGACTAGAAGCGCGACACATTTATCGAAAGCATTGTAATAGTCCGCCCGCGCGGCCAGCGCCTTCGAGGTGAGCGCGGTCCATGCCGCATGCTGCTCATCGATCAGCGCCATGAAACCGGAGAGCTGCTCATCCCCGAGGTTCAGCGAGCGCGCGTCGTTTTCGATCCTGTCACGCGTGGTCTTGATCATCTCGGCGTAACGAGGCGCCAAACCTGCTGCATTGCTTTCTGCGTTCTTGAGATCGCGGCGCAGTCCGTCAAGGTCACTGCGGCTGGATGCGCCGAGATCGCCGAGCTTGGGCAGCGGTTTCGGCTCGACTTCGCCCAGCAGCTTACCCGTGACGGCATCGATCTCAATCGCGTTGCTGTTTGCGAGGGCAAGCAGCCTGAGCAGCTTATTGGAAGGGTGCAGCTTGACGACCTGATCGAGCTGGTCTGCAGCGGTCACGTCGCGCAAGGCGGTGCGAGTCTCCTTGGCGGAAACGACGGCCTGATACTTCGACAGATCGCCGGCGTAATAGATGGCGACGAAGCAAGCTATCAGGAGGAGAGACAGGAGCACGAGAACGATGACCGGTCGTCGACGCGACCTGGCCTTCTGATCCGGAAACGATTCCACGACGCAGATTCCCCTTTGAACGCACCTTAGCGCCTTTCACCGGGGCCGAGGAGTCCAGACGAGTCGTGAGTCTATGCGGGTGCGTTGGCGGGCAGAGCGCACCCGGGAAAGTCCTGCTCACGCGACGACCACCAGCGCGCCACCGCCTGAGCGACCTCGTCCCACAGCGGCGTCGGCAGATCCGGCACAGCGATCCTGACGACATAGCGATTGCTGGTCGTGTCGTGGAACCATTCCGTCGCACCGAAATCAAAGCCGAAGCTTCCGGCGTGGCGAAGCGGCAATCCGGCTCTGCTCAGGTCGCCCGACAGATCCACAGCGATCTGCCGGACCTGCTGCTCGTCCATGCCGCGCTTCGGCGCGAGCGTCACGTAGAGCCCATGGGCGAAATGCAGCTCCGCCGATGAGCCGGGAAGCGCCGCTGCAAAACAGCGGGCTGTTCGCCGACCGTTGCGCAAAATGGCCGCGACGCGCCGGTCGGTCAGCACGCGGTAGGCTTTCGTACCGACATAGGGCGGAAAATGCGCCGGCAGGGCCGCGCCGCCGAACAGCCGTACGGCATCACGCATTTCCGTCTTCAACTCGGCCAGCAATTGCGGGCCCTTCGCGCCCACGCTGTCGTCGGGGTCCATGAATGTCGCAGAGCCGAGCCGGCCGTATTCCAGGCCGAGGGAGTCGAGCTTGGTGTGGCTGCGCACGAGGACGACGGGAATGTGCCGGCGACGAGCCCAGCCCAGCACGCGGCGGACCCGTCCCGAGCCGATCGAGAAGCACGTCGTGTCGAAGATGATGAGATCGAGCCCGCCCGCTTCGCAGCGCAGCGTAGCCTCGAAGGCGGCGGCCGGCGCACAGGAATCGAAGAGAAGAATTTTCGGCCGGTCCGCGCGAGACACGAATTCACCGGGCGCGCGATGCAGCGCCACGAGACGCAGATGTCGGGCATGGCGGTCGATCAGCTCGATGGTCTCGCTATAGGAGCCGGGCAGGACCAGGATGTCTGCGTTCGGGATCACGCGGGCCGAGCCCAGCAGCAGCGCTGCTATCGCTGCCATGCCCGACGACGTATAGATGGTCCCCGACGTCGCGGCGTCCTCGACGTCGTAGAACGGAGGACCGCGGACTTCGAGATCGGCACGCTGGTAATCGTAGCTGAACTCGAACGGACCGGCCCGCAGCCGCCCCCAATGTGCCCAGTCGGTTTCCGTGCGCGCCCAGTCGTGCAGGGCGTGTTCGGCCTTCAGCGCCGCGGCGAGGCGGAATTTCTGTTCGATCACCTCTACGACCGCAACCGGCTTTCGCAGCGCCAAAGGCTTCGCAAGGCAGCCATTCAACAATGCAAGTTCCTCGTGCTTCCGGTCGAGATACGCAGAGAGTGTTTCCATGGTGCGCCTTCGATGACCCTTATCAACGTTTGCGGTGCAGATCGGGTCCTAATCTTACTGTGTCATAAAATCATCCGCACGGTACGTCTTTGGATGAGAGCAGTACAGCACGGACATCGTCGCA
>NZ_JBANBA010000246.1:0-2271 GCF_059803475.1 Bradyrhizobium sp. UFLA05-89
GGTAGAGTAGGCGCGCAGCGCCATACCGCCTCACGGCGGCTGGTTTCTGCACGCCTCTCGCCGAACCGGACGTGCCAGTTTCCCGGCATCCGGCTCTCCATGCGCGACTTACGTCGCGGGTGTCGTCAATCCGGCGAGGCGGTTGAGCGCGTTCCACGACGCTGCCACGTGTGTGCGGCCTCGCGGTTCAGGCGCGTCATCCCAGCCGTTCGTGATCATGATGCCTCGCCACGGATACGGCATGGTGCCGCCCGTGGCGAAGCTGCGAAGTCGCACGTGCCCCTCGCCCCAGACAAGCTTGCGCTCGTTTGTTTCGCTGGATACACGGTAGCAGCGCAGCGTCCGCCACGCCGCCTTGCGATGCTTCTTGCGCAGCCAGCGCAACACCCGGTTCGACAACCACCAGTCCAGCTTGCTGAACTCGCGTGAGGCTCCCGTGGCATGGCGGTAGTAGGTCCGCCAACCAAGGATGATCGGGTTGAGCTCTCGAATGAGCTGGGTCAGCGACTCTCCTGTTGGATAGGTCGTGATCCGAGCCTTGATCGCGTCTCGCAATCTCTGCACTTTCCCTTTCGGAATGTACAGATTCCCGACACGATGCCCGGTACGGAGCGCCGTCGTCTGGATGATGCGATAGCCGAGGAAGTCGAACCCTTCCGCGACACCGGTGATCAAGGTTTTCTCAAGGGATAGCTCCATGCGAAGCTCCCGCATGAGGAACGTCGCAAGTTTGTCGCGCTCGGCCATGGCCTCGTCCGCCGTGCCCGTAACCAGAATAACGAAGTCGTCCGCGTAGCGGGCGATCTGGAATGTCGGGCGTCCCCGTTTGCGGTCATAGTGCCGCCTGTCAGCAGCATTCTGCAGCCGTTCGCGGGGTCGTGGTGTCCATCGTCCGTATCGCTCGTCGAGGGACGTCAGATAGACGTTGGCCAAGAGCGGCGATAGGACACCGCCTTGCGGCGTGCCTGTGATAGGATGACGGACAGTGCCTTCGACCAAAATACCTGCTTTCAGGAACGCAAGTACGAGCCGCAGGACCTTGCGATCCCAGATGCGGCGGCGCACCTGCTCCATCAGCAGATGATGATCAATGGCGTCGAAACAGCCCTTGATGTCGCCTTCGATGACGAAGCGGACCGGTGATGGTCCGTGGATCGTCGGATGCAGATGTTTCTGCACCACCGCAAGCGCATCGTGGGTGCTTCGTCCACGCCGGAAGCCAAACGAAGTCGGATAGAAGTCCGCTTCGTAGATGGGCTCCAGAACGAGTTTCAAAGCCATTTGCACCAATCGATCTTTCAGCGTCGGGATGCCGAGCGGGCGGAATCGTCCCGGCTTGCCAGCCTTCGGAATCAACCGTTGGCGAACAAGTTCGGGCTTGTAGATTCCCGCGCGTAGCTCCTCGCGGATTTCCTCGAGAAACTGTGCTACCCCACCGGGCCGCTGTTCGATCTTGTGCCGCGTCATCCCGTCCGTGCCCGGCGTTTGGCTCCCCTTGTTGCGGGCGAGCCTCTGCCAAGCATGGCCGAGAGTGCGGCGATCACACACCAGATTGAACAAATCCGCGAACCCCTTCTCGGGGGCCGCGTTGCTCCACCTATACAGCTTGCGCTGCATGTCGAGGACAAACGCGATATTCACCGCGCCGGGCTTCATGCGCCCACCTCCTGCCGGCTTGCTGCACTCACTGTCTCCCTTTGCCATGTGGACGGCTTTCCCGCCCTCGGACTACTACGGAGACTCCGCCCCACGCGATGACATTCATCGGTCATCTCGATTATCTTCGACTTGGGAGTCGGAGAAATCATCGCGAGGTTCCCAGGTTCACTCAATGACCCCTTGTCCGTTGTAGGAGCCGACTCTACCCCGTGTGGATTCCGAGCTTTGGCCACCGCAGGCTGGGCCAAAACTTGGCGCGCGGTGATCCGCACGCCCCTGATCCGCGTCTCATCAGCGCGGATCGGCGCTCCACCGACCTTGCGGTCGTCCCACCCACTTCCGGTTTGGTGAGGTCCATGTTCTACCGGGGCTTCTACCATCGGTTCGGTTACCCTTTCCGTGACGGACACGCTCGCCGGACTGGCCAAGGGGCGGAAGTCCCCAGCCATCCGGCTTTGACGGGTTCTGCTGATGTATGGCTCGCCGGAGATACCCGGTTCACCTCACCCGTCAGCTTCACTCCCCGCGCCGCGGCACGTTGAGGGCAGGGTCTTCCACCCTGCGGGGGCATTGAATGCGCGTACCGGATCCCACCCAGTACTCCTGGCGCAC
>NZ_JBANBA010000247.1:0-2159 GCF_059803475.1 Bradyrhizobium sp. UFLA05-89
CCGAGCGGCATATCGCTCGATCACATCGATGCTCGGTTCAAAGCCTATTCCGTGGCTGCTCGATGCAGTCACGACGCCGTTGGTGGGTTGTGGTGTCGCGGCGAGCCATGCCTCCGGCTCGACGAACAGAAACTCGACCAGCGTTCCCTCGGACGCGAGAGGCAGCATCGCCAGCGTCGCAAAATACCCCGGCCCGAAGTACGGCGTGTGTGGCATCGCGACCTTTCCCGCCCGTTTGCAAGCTGCCAGGATCTGGAGAAACTCCGACGTGCCGCCGACCTTCGTCATGCTCGGCTGCGGATAGGTGACGGCGCTTATGATGCGGTTGAAATCGAAGGCTGTGCTGGCATTCTCGCCCGTTCCGACGGGGACGCCAGCCGTCTCGATCTCCACCATGCTTTGATAATCGTCAGGTGGAAAGACCGGTTCTTCCACCCAGAGGACGTCGCACGTCCTGAAGGTATCGCGCAGTGCCAACGCTTCCTTCATCGACCAGGCGCAATTGGCATCAACCATGAGGGGAATGTCGGGCCCAATCACCTCTCGAGCGCGCCTGATGATGTCGGGTGCGATCTCATGCAGCTTGATGTGACGATAGCCGAGCTCGAGGGCGCGCTCGCACTGCCTGGCGACAAGATCCTTGTCGCCGTACCTGACGAGACTTGCGTAGGCGGGACGGTGCGATGGACCATCAGCTCCCAGCAGGCGCCAGAGTGGCAGGCCTTGGCGCTTTGCTTTCAAGTCCCAGAGCGCAATGTCGACGCCGGACAGCGCGAAGAGAGTAATGCCGTAGCGGCCAAACAGATGAAGCTTTCGCTGCACGTCCAGGTTCCACGCGGCGATGTCGTCAATGCTTGCCATCGTCACGAAGGGCGCGATCATGTGGTCGACGGCCGCTTTCACTGCCTCCAGGCAGAAATAGGCGAAGGCGTCTCCCCAGCCGACGTTTCCCGCCTCGTCTTCAACCCGAATCAGAACCATGTCGAGCGTGTGCCAGCGAGAGGGAGTGCCGCCCACGCCCTCTCCGCCGTCGGCAAATGGAATTCTTGTCGGAAAGGTCTGCAGCGAGACGATTTTTGGCACGGAGGTGCTGTCGCGATCGGCGGGCATGAATTCTCCTAGAGCATGATCCGGAAAAGTGTGAAGCGGTTTTCCCTCGCGACAAACGCGGAACGCGTTTGCGCGGAGATCATGCTCAAACAATAACCCAAAGCGCGATGACGATTCATCCCAATCTCATCGCGATTTAGAGACTTGCGATCGAGTCTGCGAAGCCGCGCTCGCCGACGTCGATCGACAAGAGGTGACCGGACAGGGGTGCCTTGGTGAGACTTTCCCGAGACAGGCCGGCACGTGCGCTCGTCACGAAGAGCTCGGACAGGGAATTCCCGCCGAATGTGATGCCAGTCGGGTTTGGCACCGGCAGCGCGACCGTTCGCTCGATTTCTCCGCTGTCATTGAGCTTGATCACGCTCCAGCCCTCGGACAGCCCGATCCATGGATTGAAGTTTTCGTCGACGGCCAGGGCGCAAGGCGCGCCCGCGACTTTGGGGATGTCGGCGAACTTGCGCCGCCGGCCGGTCTTACGTTCCAGGGAGTAGATGCACTGGCGACGCGGCTGCGTCGCGAACAGCGTTGCCTCGCCAGCGAAGGCGATGTCGGTCACTTCGCCCTGCAACTCGAACGCGGGCTGGACGCCGGACTGCTTTCGCCATGGGCCGATCCTGCTGAGGTTGGCCTCCACGTCGAATGCGGCGGCCCAAATCTCTCGGTCCGGAGACGCGCGCAGCACTTTGAGCGAGATACCTGGCGTTCCCTTGATGCGCTCCTGACGACCCGATAGATCGTCTATGACGACATCATTGCCGACGGAGAAGGCGATGCCATTTTCGACGAGGCACATCGAGTTGATGCTCTCGGCCAAGGCCTGCAGCGAGATCATGTACGAATTGTCGCCCTCCGCCCTGATGGCAGGCGCCAGCAGATCAGCCCAAACCAATGTCCGCGTACGCAGGTCCCAGCGAGGCGTTGCGCCGATGAACGCCGCGTCTTGTGTCCACACCTTGTAACCGTCCGGCGCATCTTTCAATTACCCATAACTTTGACCACTCGGGCTGATCCGCTGATCGGCAAAGTCTTGAATCGAAAGAATCACTTGT
>NZ_JBANBA010000248.1:0-2139 GCF_059803475.1 Bradyrhizobium sp. UFLA05-89
TCCTGCCAACTAGACAGACTGAATCACTGGTATCTCTGAGTCGCAACCGCGGCCTTTTTCAACGGAATCGGCCAAAAAGCGACATCGCACCTCTACACTCTGAAACGCAGTTGATATAGACTGACCCCAGAGCTGCCAGCGCGGGATGATGCTAGAGCTGCCAGCGCGACATGCCGAGTTTTCGCGAAATCAATGGCAGCGGTAGTGCCTTCGGCAGGCGAGCGAATTCAAAATCTATTTGGTTCGGAATCCTTCCGTGCACTAGCGGAAGGTTGTTAAGTTCATGGGGCAACGCCAATTGATTGTTGGGGTTGGACACCATCATGACATTGATCAACGACATCGGCTATTTGGCGTCAGCTCTCGTCCTGCTTACATTCTGCATGAGCACGATGTTGAGCCTGCGTGCGGTCGCAATATGCAGCAATTTCGCTTTCATCAGTTACGGACTTGGCGCCAAACTATACCCTGTGCTTGCTCTGCACATCATCTTGCTTCCGTTGAACGTCATATTGCTCTTTCGGATGATAAACTTGCTTCGGAAAGCGAAGCTCGCTGCAGCCACGGATCTTTCTCCAGCCTGGCTGCAGCCATTTATGCAACCGAAACATTTCAAGGCAGGACAGACGATTTTCAGGAAGGGACAGCATGCCGACCTGCTCTATATGATCGTGTCGGGTGAAGTCCGGTTTCCGGAAATTGATCGGCGACTTTCTGCTGGTGACGTGTTTGGAGAGATTGGGTTGTTCTCTCTGCAGCGGCGGCGCACTCAGACTGCGATGGCGGAAACTGACCTGGATTTGCTGTGGATCAGCGATGGCGCGCTCAAGAAGCTGTGCGAGCGCAATCCAGGCTTGTCGTTATACTTCCTGCGGCTGACCGCCACTCGAATGACCCAAAATGATGCTCAAGCGGCTCTTGTCGCCACCCGCTGACCACCGCCGGTGTTTTGCCCGACTTTCACACTTTCCCTGAAGAGCTGAAGTCGGCTTGGGGCCGATTTTGTTGCAGAAGTCGGTAGGATCGACGCTCTCAGCGGGGCTGTGATCTGAAAATTTGGGCTCGCGATCTTTTGGCCGCCTGCCCGGCATGGGCTGCGGAGACGCCCTGGCACTGATGCCTGACGCAACCAACGCGACGGACGCCACTTACGCAACGCATGGTGCGGCCGTGTCGGGTGGATGGAGCGCAAGCTTGGCAAAGCGACGAAGGTTCTAGCGATTGCTGCAAGCGTAAATTCGAACCGCGCGCCGGCCGGTCCACGCAGTCTCAGGCGGCCGAGCCGCAGGATCCGCTTGAGGTGCGCAAACAGCATCTCAACCTTCTTGCGATCTCGTCGGGTCTCATCGTAGGCAGGCGTCTTGGCGATCGCGCGGGCGACATCGCGCGCTGCCTCGTGCACGTGGCGTGTGATCTTCCGACTCGGCGAGTTTGGACAGCATTTGGACTTGAGCGGGCAGTCGCGGCAATCAGCGACGCGCGAGAAGTACGAGATAGCGTCATCTCCGCGTGGTCCGCGTGTTCCACTTGAGCGCGGCAGGATCTTGCCGCTGGGGCAGATATATTGATCGCGCGCCGCGTCATAGATGAAATCGTCGCGGCTGAACGTGCCGTCGTCGCGCTGTGACTTGTCGATCACCGGGATGTGGGGCGCGATTCCCTTCACATCGACCAGGAAGTGGAGGTTGTGGGCGGCACCGTAGCGCGTCCTGATCTGACTGCGGGAGCTTGCCGAACTTCGTATTGTAGCTCTCCAGAAACCCCGGCAGGAAGGCGTTGCCAGCCCGAGGGTCGAGACCCCGGCCAGCCGCAGCTCCTTCACCAGGCGGTCTTGCAGCGTGCCGAACGAACGCTCGACGCGGCCCTTGGCCTGCGGGGTGTTGGCGCAAATGATGTCGATATTGAGCTCGTGCAGGGCGCGACCGAACTGGGTCATCCCATCGCCGCCCTTGGCCTCGCGGTTGTTGACACGAAAGATCGCGTGCTTGTCCGAATAGAACGCGATCGGCCGGCCGTGGCGTTCCACATACGTTCGGGTCTCACGTAGATAATCCAGTGGCCCACTAGTGGTTCATCACAGTGATTTTGACGTTTTGATACCGAGCCATTCGAGGATGGGCAAGTTTTCGGGTGGCAGGA
>NZ_JBANBA010000249.1:0-2041 GCF_059803475.1 Bradyrhizobium sp. UFLA05-89
GCGATCCTCAAGGCGGGGGGCGCCTATCTGCCGCTGGATCCGGCCTATCCGAGCGCGCGGCTGCGGCAGGTTCTCGAGGATGCGACGCCGCGGCTCTTGCTGGCCGACGAAGCCGGCCGTGCCGCGCTGGGCCCTGAGGCGCTGGCCGATCTGAGCGTGGTCGATCTTACGGCAGCCACACCCGCCTGGGCCGAGCTGCCCGCTTGTAATCTCGACCCACGCGCGCTCGGCCTGACCTCCCGCCATCTCGCCTATGTGATCTACACCTCGGGATCAACAGGCACGCCCAAGGGCGTCATGATCGAGCATGCGAGCACGGTGAACCTGCTGCATTGGAGCAGCGAGTTGTTTGCGGAATCAGAGATCAGCCGCACGCTGTTTTCCACCTCGATCAGTTTTGATCTGTCCGTCTATGAGTGCTTCGTTCCGCTTTCGCAAGGAAGCACGCTTTACCTTGTTGAGAATGCGCTGGCGCTGGCCGAGAGGTCTTTGGATATCTCCTTGATCAACACAGTGCCCTCGGCGATCGCCGCTCTGGTCGACAAGAAAGCCGTGCCGGTTTCCGCAAGCGTGATCAATTCGTGCGGCGAGCGGCTGAAGGTAGGCCTCATAGAAAAGGCCTTCGAGAGCAGTCGCGTAGAGAAGATTTATAACCTTTACGCGCCGTCTGAAACCACTACGTACTCAACCTGGATCTGCCTGCGAAGGGGAGAGGCTGTCGTTGAGACGATCGGCCGTCCGATTGCGAACACGCAGGTATATCTGCTTGACGGTCACCGTGGGCCTGTTCCGTTTGGGGCGGTGGGCGAGCTCTATATCGGCGGGGCGGGAGTGGCGCGCGGCTATCTGAACCGGCCCGAGCTGACGGCGGAGCGGTTCATCGCCAGTCCCTTTGTCGACGGCGACCGGCTGTACCGCACTGGCGACCTGGCGCGGTACTTGCCGGACGGCAATCTGGAGTTCTTGGGCCGCAATGACGATCAGGTGAAGATCCGCGGCTTCCGCATCGAGCCCGGTGAGATTGCGGCGCGGCTCGCCGAGCACCCGTTGGTGCGCGAGGCGGTGGTGGTGGCGCACGAGGGCCCCGCCGGCGACAAGCACCTTGTCGCCTATGTGGTTGTGGCGGCCGAGCATGCGCTCGAAGCTGAGAAGCCTGACCTGGCCGGCGCCTTGCGCGCGCACCTAAGTGCGCGGCTGCCGGAGTATATGGTGCCATCGGCGTTTGTGCAGCTGGCGGCGCTGCCGCTGACGCCGAACGGCAAGCTCGACCGCAAGGCGCTGCCGGCGCCGCAAGATGAGGCGTATGCGCGCGCCGTGTATGCGGCGCCGCAAGGCGAGATCGAGACCGCGCTGGCAACGGTCTGGGCCGAGCTTCTGGGTGTTGAGCGGGTCGGACGCCACGACCACTTCTTTGCGCTCGGCGGCCACTCGCTGCTGGCGGTGCGGCTGTTGAGCCGGGTCTCGCAGGCCATTGGCTTCACACTGCCGCTGAGCACGCTGTTTGCCAAACCGGTGCTGGCCGATCTGGCCGCGAGCATCGTGGATGAGTTGAGCCGCTCCGGCGCGCAAGACCTGCCGGCCATTGTGGCCGTGCCGCGTGATGCGCCGCTTGTGCTGTCGTTTGCGCAACAGCGGCTGTGGTTTTTGGCGCAGCTGGATCAGAGCAGCACGAACTATCACATTCCACTGGCGTGGCGGCTCAAGGGTGGGCTCGACCGCAGCGCCTGGCAGCGCAGCCTGGACCGTGTGTTGGCGCGCCACGAGGCGCTGCGCAGCGTGTTTGTCGCGCCGGAGGGCAAGCCCCGGATGGAGCTGCTGCCGGAGCATGCGGGGCTTCCGGTCGTGGAGCACGATCTGCGGGACAGGCCGGATGCGGACGAGGCGCTATTGGATCTGTGCAGGGAAGAGGCGCGCACGCCGTTCGATCTGGCGCGCGGTCCGCTGATCCGCGGCCGGCTGATCCGGATGAGCGATGAGGAGCACGTGTTCCTGCTGACGCAGCATCATATTGTCTCGGATGGCTGGTCGCTGGGCGTGTTGG
>NZ_JBANBA010000024.1:0-92481 GCF_059803475.1 Bradyrhizobium sp. UFLA05-89
GCAGATCGTAGGCGGGCGACAGGACCGGCGTCCGCCGGTCGGGGTAGATCAACGACCAGTTCTTCAAGTGCATGTCGCGAAGGCCGATATGTCATGGGCGCGATTCCATTGGCCGGTTTATGCGACCGAGGTTCGGCGTCGCATCGAGCATCGCGGTCGCAAGAGCTGCGGCCGTCGGCTCGCTCGTCCTGGTCGAAGTCGGTGCCGCGCGTGAAACGAAATGCCGCGGAGCGCTTCGCCAAGCGCGCGGTGCGCGCCGTGGTGAAGGTTTCGTCCGCGGACAGCGTGGTCGCAGCGATCTTGTCTGTAATCCTTCAAGCGCTTGTTCGGATCGGCGCCCTGATCTCCGCTACCGCTCAGATCGCAAGGGCGATGACGGAGCTAAAGAATTGCGCCCCGAAACTGATATCCGATCTCTTTCTAGTCACCGCTGACGTGCGCTAGCGCACTCGACAGCCCGCGCGTGTTCGCATTGACGGCTTTGAGTTGCGCAGCAACTCTCATCCCGATGAGCCTAATAGGATAGCCTATGCGTCGGGACCACGAACAGAGAAGCGGAGAACAGATTGTAGAGAGTCTTTCCGCTTCGAAGCCTTCAGATCTAAGAAAGATACCATTTGCCGAGCGCTTGACCTGTACGATTGACGAAGCGTGCCAAGCAACCGGCTTGGGCCGAACCAAACTCTATGAATTAATAGGGGCAGGGCAGCTCGATACGCGGACCGTCGGACGTCGCCGACTCGTGCTTGTGCGCTCACTCCACTCCCTGCTCGACCCCAGTTGTTCAAAGGCTGACGGCATCGAAGACGTCTCGTAGCAAACCGATTTCTAGGATGCGCTATTTGGTCGACCAAGGATGCGTGCTCACCTCAGCACGCTGAGCCCCGGCCGCACCATCGCTCTGCCCGCGCGAACAGCAGCCCAAACCCGTAATCCAAGCGTGTCATTCTGTTCAAAACCGCGCGTGAGGGATCTTTTGGTCGCTCCCGACCTCCGCCCGAGAATTGGCTTGGGTTCCGGCACGAGCGGATACAATGGTGGGGCGGTTGGTGGGGCGGTAACCCAGAAACTGCGAATATCCGCAGAAAAAAGTAAGGCGCGACTGGCATCACCACAGTCGCGCCCTACGTCACCGGTTTATGGGGCAGGGGGGAATAACCGGCTGCCATGATGACTCCGGCGCGCGAGAGTCGTTCCAGGCGTTGCAAATTATTTTTGATCCGGTTTTTTTGGGGCGGTCTTTCTTCGCACACGGTTAAGTGATCGTGACTGCCGAGAACCCCGGACAATCCGGCAGCGTTGTTCCAGCGATCGCCATGGGGCGAGGGACGAACAACCATGTCACAGATCAGCAAAGCGTTTTTCGGGGCAGTCGCCATCTCGTTGACGCTCGGTGCCGTGCAGCTGGCGTCGGGTCACGATCTCGCCGATCGCTGGCAGGCCGTCGCCGACAAGCCGAGCCACGTTGTCAATCGCGCCGCCAAGGCGGATCGCATCGCCGATCGGAGGCCCGCAGCCGTGCCGACCCGCACCGTGTCGATGCGCCTCAACGATCTCGCCGATACGTCAGTGTTGCTGCGTGTTCCCGCGAGGATCGAGACCGGCAATGCGAGGCCGCCCGTCTTGCTGCAAAAGCAGGGGCGCAAGCCTACGGTCGCCTGCGAGCCCGTCGTCAGCTCGTTGACCGAAATCGCAAAGCTGCTCCAGCCCGGCCGCTGCGTGACCTGATCAGTTTGAATTCTGCTCGATAACTATTCGGCCGGCTCGGGCGAGGCGTTCTCTTCGGCTGTCCCGGCCCGGCTTGCCATGATTCCCAGCGCCACGCCGCCGATCGCGAGGATGGGAAGCAGCCGCTTGACGCCGATGGCGCGGACGATCTGCAAGCCCGTCGCAATCAGCATCGGATCGGACAGCATGCTTTGGGCTGCGGATCGCGCGGCCTTTTCCGCCGCCTGTCGCGCACGCTTCTCGGCCTCTCTCTTGTAGGCGATGTAGCTGCCGGCGGCGGCCAGCGTGAGCAGGAAGAACACCCCGGCGCCGGCAAGGCACGCCTGCACCGGGCCATAGTTTTGCAGCACCAGGATGAAGACCGCGGCGCAGAGAAATGCCGTGGTGATGAAGAGCGCAAGCGCCGCGGCTGCGGCCAGCGACGTCAGCCGCACGGTGGTCCCGGTGGACGCGCTGATGCCGTCGATAATCCGTTGAAACATCGCCCTCGCTCCTCAATCCCTCCTGCCAGCGTCCAAAGCGCGATGACGAGTCATGCTGATCTCATCGCGCGTTAGCGGCGCCAGGCAATGCCGATCAGGAAGCCGATACCGAGCGCCAGTCCCACGGTCGCGAGCGGGCGCTGGGTGATGGCATCCTCGAGCGTTTCCTCCAGCGAGGTCGCTGCGTCCTGTGCGGCATCCATCATCGCGCTGCCGCGCTCGGAGGCGTCATCCATCGCTGAATCCATCTGTTGGCGCGCCTGCTTGTAGCCTCGCCGGGCCTGCTTGCCCGCGGAGTTGGCAAAGGAATTGAGCGCGTCAGTGATCTGTTCGGTGAGGGCGGCGATATCGTTTTTCACGGCTAGGACATCCTTTTCGAGGCGTTCGCGGGCGGCCTTGTCGGTCCAGTCTTTCATTCCTGTTTCGGTATTTGTCATTGACATCGAAAGCTCCGGATCGTTGGCGGTGAGCTAGCCGGAAAAACGTTCCGCCGTGACGGAAGTTCCCGTTGCGGAAACTGCCTAGTCACCTGGCAGTTGCGGCGCATCCGCCGGCGCAAGATGCTCCTTCAGGATCAGCGCAACGATCAAAAGCGGCGATGACAGGAATGCCCCCATCGGGCCCCACAGCCAGGTCCAGAAGGCGAGCGCGAGGAATACCGCCAGTGCATTCAGTGCCAGCCGCCGGCCGATGATGGTGGGCGTGACAAAATGTCCCTCCAGGAAGGTCAGGCCGCCAAAGGCGAGCGCTGCCATCAATCCGCTGCCAAGGGTCGGAAAGGCGATCAAGCCGACCACGACCAGTACGACGAACATCGCGATCGGTCCGATGATCGGTATGAAGTTCAGCGCTGCCGCCAGCGCGCCGAGCCCGGCCGGATTGGGCATGCCGGTCAGCGCACAGACGATGCCGGCGGCGATGCCGACGCCGATATTGATGACCGACACCGTCAAGAGATAGCTGCCGAGATGGACCTCTATCTCGTTGAGGATCCGCAGCGTGCGCAGCCGGGCGTCGCGATCGCTGAAGGTCATGATCAGTGCGCGCCTCAAGTCGCGCCAGCTCGCGATGAACAGGATCAGGGTTGCGAAGAAGAGCAGGAATTCGGTGAAGGTCGGCGACAGGAATTCCAGGGTCGGCTGCACCCACTCGAACTTCGGCATCTGGAAGTTCGGCAGGCCTTCCGAACCGCCGACCATGGCTTGCAGCTCCTGCCACATTGCCAGCGGCCGGTCGAACAAATGCAGCTTGTCCTTGAGCTGCGCGCCGAGCTCCGGCAGGCGGGTGCTCCATTCCATGACCGGCGAAGCGATCAGGGCGACGACGAAGGTGACCATCGCGGTGACCGTGACCACGATCAGCACCGCGGCCAGCGCGCGTGGTACCCGTTGCCGCTCGAGAAATGTCGCCGCCGGCGACAGCATGGTGCCGGTGACGAAGGCCATCACCACGGGAAGGAAAAACGGCTTGCCGACATAGAGCACGGCCACGACCGCGATCAGAAGCATACCCGCAAGCGAGAAGGCGACGAACTCGGTACGCCGGATCACCGGCGGCAGGTCGCTCTTGCTGTCGGGAAGCGGCGTGCCTTCGCTGTCCTTGGAAAGCAGACGCTCACTGGGAAGGACGTGCACAGCCATTCTCCCGCACGAAGCTTACGCTCCGCGCGCGCAAGACTGCCTGAAGAACGTGCCTCTGATCGGAAGGTTCCGTCGCGTACTCGTGAAGTCGCCTTGGCTTGACTGTGACCGGTCGGCTGCGCGAGCGCGCGGAACTTGAGCCGTCGCAAGCGCGTTTGTTCAGGCAGCGCATCACCCTGATGCACTTCGATTCAAACGGGGCAGCACATGACACAGTTATCTGCATCCCACCGGCGGCTTTCGCCGCGCACCTTCACCGCGTTTGCCTTTGCGACAGCATTGCTGACGATGCCAGCCGGCGTCGCAAGCGCGCAGACCCTTGGCTTACAGACTCTTGGCTTCACGCCGATGCAGCTACAGGCCTTCCCGCAAAACAACTATGTGACCGAGCAGCCGCAGGCCTCGGATGATCCGGTCGCCTCGGACGATGCCGTCCTGCCCGAGCGGCTGCGCCGGCAGATCGTCAGCTTCGACGGCAGCCAGCCGGCCGGCACGGTCGTGATCGATACCGGAAATACCGTGCTCTATTACGTGCTCGGCCAGGGCCGTGCGATCCGCTACGGCGTCGGCGTCGGGCGCGATGGCTTCACCTGGTCGGGCGTGCAGTCGATCAGCCGCAAGGCGGAGTGGCCGGACTGGCATCCGCCGGCGGAGATGATCGCGCGCCAGCCCTATCTGCCACGCTTCGTCGCCGGCGGCCCCGGCAATCCACTCGGCGCGCGCGCGATGTATCTGGGCGCGAGCGAGTATCGCATCCACGGCACCAATGACCCCACCACGATCGGAAAATTCGTCTCCTCCGGCTGCATCCGCCTGACCAACGCGGACGTCGTCGATCTCTTCAACCGGGTCAATATCGGTACCAGGGTCGTGGTGCTTCCGAAGAACGCGCCGCTCATGGCGCGGGGCAGCGACGGTAAACCGGCGCGCCCGGTCACGACGACGCTGACCTCGGGACGCCAGGCGCTCAACGTTTCGGCCGTCTCCCTGAACGGTTCGGCGCCGAGGTAACATGATCAGGCGTTCGACCGGCAAACGGATGAGAGCGGCGGCCTTGCTGTTCGCTTCGCTTAGCCTGGCGCTGACGTCGTCGGCGCGCGCGGAGGATTTCCTTTCGGCGCTGTTCGGCGCGTTCGGTGCCCGGCCGCCACCCCAGATCAGGATGCCGTCCCCCGCCGACGACATGCCGCGCTACGAGGCGCCACGGGTGCGCTCCTATGGCGGCGGACAGGCCTGGTGCGTACGCACCTGCGACGGGCGCCACTTCCCGGCGCAAGGCAACGACAGCGAAAGCAAGGCGCAGAGCTGCAACAGCTTCTGTCCGGCGGCCGAGACTACCCTGGTCTATGGCAGCGACATCGACGACGCGGTCACGGAGACCGGGCAGGACTATGCCGACCTGCCGAATGCCTACCGCTATCGCAACGAGCTCGTCGCGGGCTGTACCTGCAACGGCAAGGATTCCGTTGGCCTCGCCGCGGTCAAGGTCACGGACGACCCGACCTTGCGCAAGGGCGATATCGTCGCGAGCCCCGGCGGATTGGTGGTCGCCAATCGCAATGCCAACGACAGGCACGGCGTCGCCATGAACTTCTCGCCGCTGCCGGAATCCGTGCGGGCGAAATTCCGCCACCTGCCGGTGGTGGCGCGGGAGTAAGTGCTTCCATCTGCGCGCGGGCTGGTCCCGTGCTCGGCGAGGGCGCCCTCGAGCGCGGGGCCTATGCCGCGCGAATCTTGCCGAGGAAGTCGCTGACCTGGTCGCCGAGCTGGCGGCTTTGCGTCTCGAGTAGTTCGGAGGCGTGCTTGACGTTGTCAGCGGCCGCGGCGGCCGCATCGGCATCGGCCTTCACGCCCGTGATATTGTCCGAGACGTTCCTCGTGCCCTGCGCGGCAAATTGCGTGCTGCGGGTGATCTCCTGCGTCGCCGCGCCCTGTTCCTGCACGGCCGCCGCGATCGCGGTCGCGACCTCGTTGACCTCGCCGATGATGCGGCCGATCGCCTGGATTGCGGTGATGGCATCGCCCGCGACCTTCTGGATGCCGGCGACCTGCTCGGAAATCTCCTCCGTTGCCTTGGCCGTCTGGGTTGCCAGCGATTTGACCTCGGAGGCGACCACGGCAAAGCCGCGCCCGGCTTCGCCGGCGCGGGCCGCCTCGATCGTGGCGTTGAGCGCCAGGAGGTTGGTCTGCGCTGCGATGGTGTTGATCAGGCCGACCACTTCGCCGATCCGGCTCGCAGAGGAAGCAAGGCCCTGAACGGTCCCGTCGGTATCGCGCGCCTGGCTCACAGCGCGGCTTGCGATGCCGGCTGCATGCGCCGCCTGCTGGCTGATGTCGTTGATCGAGGCGCTCAACTCTTCGGCGGCCGAGGCGACACTGTCCACGCTCGTCGACGCGTCGCTGGAAGCCTTGCCCGCGACCTGGACGCGCTCGTTGGTCTGGCGCGACACGGTCGAGAGATCGCCCGAGGTCTTGCGCATCTCGCCGGAAGCCTGGCTCAGTTCGTCGAGCGTCCTGCGTACCAGGCTCTCGAACTCGCCGACGGAAGCCTCGACCGCGCGCTGACGCGCCGCGGTGCCCGCATTGCGCTCGCGCTCCTGGGTCTCGATCGTGAGCTTGTCGGCCGCCTGCTGCTTGAAGGTTTCGAGCGCGCCGGCGAGAGCGCCGATCTCGTCGCGGCGGTCGAGATAGCCGCTGTCGACCGAGAGATCGCCGCCGGCGACCTTGAGCATGGCGTCGCGAATGTTGTGCAAGGGCCGGATGACGCGGCGGGTGACGGCGATCATCGCGCCGACCGCGAGCGCGAGCGCAAAAGTCAGCATTGCGATCTGCACCGCAAGCGCACGGCTCGCGGCCGAATATTGGCCCGCGGCATAGTCCCGCGCTTCATCCAGCGCGCGCTCGGCGACCGCGACCGCAGTGCCCATGCGCTGCGCGGTTTGCGGCGTCCATTGATCGGCGGTCAGCTCGGTCTTGGAGCCGACCATGATCTGGTCGATCAGCCGGTCGCGAAGCGCCAGGTAGTCTGGATTGAAATAGGCGGCCTTGGCCGCGCTCATGGCGCCAGCGAGCAGCGGCGAGAGCTGCATGCCGAGGGTGGAGGATTCCAGCCCGCTCCAGGAATTCTCGATCGCACCGACCGATTTGGTGTAGGTCTGCTGCGCTTCCATCGGCAGGCTGCCGGTCGCCACGAGACCGGTCGCCACCAGATCGGACGCTTCGCCGGCCGTATTGCGCAACAGCCAGGCGGCCTGCTTGATCGACAGGAGCTGGTCGATCAGCGGGTCGTTGTGATTGACGGCGGCCGTCAGGTTGGCAGAGATCTTTTCGAGTGTCGCGAGCAGCGCGCCGGTGGCCTCGGTATAGTCCTTTGCGAGATTTGGGTGCCGCGCCTTCTTCGCCTTGCGCATGTCGTCCCAGGCATCGCCCTGGAGTGCGGTGAGCCTCTCGACCTCCCGGTTCAGCGCGCCCACCAGCGTCGTCTGCTCGGCGAACGGAATAGACGGCAGCAGCGCCGCTGCGGCGCGGATCGCCGGCATTTCAGCGTCGTGAATGCCGTGCAGGAACTTGTCGATCTCCGGCGAGACCGCAGCCTCGCCGTTCAGCGCGCGCGGGGTCGACGAGCGATCGGTGCGCAGATTGTGCATCGCCTTGAAGGCGTGGCTCGAAGCTTCGGCGACCGCCGCGATCTGGCTGGTTGCGCGCAGCCGCTCCCAGGATTGCCAGGCTGTTGTGACGAGCAGCCCGACGACACAGGCTGCGAGCAAGGCGATGACGGACTGGAGCAGCGTCGATACGCTCAAACGGCCAAACATGACTGGAATCCCCCCGGAAGCCGCATATTTCTCGCAAAAGGGGATGAATTTAGTTGTAACGCGCGATAGCAGGATAGCCGGGGGAGCATGGCAGGGCGCGCCGACCGGCGGATGTTAAGAGATCGTTACCCCCCGCATTGTCGTCCTGGCAAAAGGGCAGAGTCTTGGCCATTGGCGCTTCTGGTAGAAATACGCATTTGCCAGAGGTTGTAGTGGGTTGCCTGAATGGAACCGGAGCGAGGGGCGCGGCGTTGGGAGTCCGTTAGCAAAAGGGGGGCCCTGCGATGCTCATCGGCGTACTCGTCACCTTTCTCGTCGTCGTCCTCGTTCTTTATCTCATCAACATGCTGCCGATCGACGGCCGCGCCAAGCAGATCGCGCGCGTTATCGTCATCATCATCGGCATCGTCTCTCTGTTGAAATATCTCACGGTGTTTTAGGCCGCGGCCGTAGCGTCGTAGTCTGGATGAGCGAAGCGACATCCGGGCTGAAATTGAGGCATGCCGGATATCGCTGCGCTCATCCCGGCTACAGGCTAAGCAAAAAGCCCCGGCGCGAGCCGGGGCTTTCGGTGTGTCGGGTCGCGTGGCTATTAGCCTGCCGTCTTAGCCCAGAGCCTTGGCCTCGCGGCGGCGTGCGGTGAGGATGTACTCGGTGTAGCCGTTCGGCTGCGTGCGGCCCTTGAAGACGAGATCGCAGGCGGCCTTGAACGCGACGCCGTCGAACGACGGCGCCATCGGCTTGTAGATTGCGTCACCGGCGTTCTGCTTGTCGACGACGACGGCCATGCGCTTGAGCGACTCCATCACCTGCGCCTCGGTGATGACGCCCTGGTGCAGCCAGTTCGCCAGATGCTGGCTCGAGATGCGCAAGGTGGCGCGGTCTTCCATCAGCCCGACGTCGTGGATGTCAGGGACCTTGGAGCAGCCGACGCCCTGGTCGATCCAGCGCACCACATAACCCAGAATGCCCTGGCAGTTGTTGTCGATCTCCTGCTTGACGTCATCGGGCGCCCAGTTCGACTTCGACACCGGAATGGTGAGGATGTCGGACAGCTTTGCGCGGGGCCCGCCCTTGGTGAGCTCCTGCTGGCGCGCGATGACATTGACCTGGTGATAGTGCAGCGCGTGGAGCGTCGCCGCCGTGGGTGAGGGCACCCAGGCAGTGGTGGCGCCGGCTTGCGGATGGGCAAGCTTCTGTTGCAGCATGTCCGCCATCTTGTCGGGCGCTGCCCACATGCCCTTGCCGATCTGGGCGTGGCCGGGCAGGCCGTCGATCAGTCCCATGTCGACGTTCCAGTCCTCATAGGCCTTGATCCACGCTTGCGCCTTCATCTCGTTCTTGCGGATCATCGGACCCGCTTCCATCGAGGTGTGGATCTCGTCGCCCGTGCGGTCGAGGAAGCCGGTATTGATGAAGACGATACGCTTGGAGGCTTGCTGGATGCAGGCCTTGAGGTTGACGGTGGTGCGCCGCTCCTCGTCCATGATGCCGACCTTGAGCGTGTTCTCCGGCAGTGCCAGCATCTGCTCGACGCGGCCGAAGATCTCGCAGGTCAGCGCCACTTCGTCAGGGCCGTGCATCTTCGGCTTGACGATGTAGACCGAGCCGGTGCGGCTGTTCTTGCTCTTCGAAAGACCCTTGAGGTCGTGGATCGCAAGCAAGCCCGTGACGGCGGCATCTAACAGGCCTTCCGGAATCTCCTCGCCCGTCTCATCGAGCACCGCGTCGGTGAACATGTGGTGACCGCAATTGCGCATCAGGAGCAGGCTGCGCCCGTGCAGCTTCACTTCGCCCTTGCCGTCCGGCGTCTTGTAGCTGCGGTCGGTGTTGAGCGAGCGGGTCAGCGTCTTGCCGCCCTTCTCGAAGTCGGCCGAGAGCGTGCCGTTCATCAGCCCGAGCGTGTTGCGGTAGACCAGCACCTTGTCCTCGGCATCGACCGCGGCGACGGAGTCTTCCATGTCGAGAATGGTGGAGACCGCCGCCTCCATGATCATGTCGGCAACCCCGGCGGGATCGTCCTTGCCGATCGTGTTGCTGCGGTCGATCTTCACCTCGACATGCAGGCCGTTGTTCACGAGGAGCACCGCGGACGGCGCCGCCGCATCGCCCACATAGCCGGTGAACTGCGCGGCATTCTTCAGGGCGGTGGCGTTGCCGCTCTTCAGCTTCGCCGCGAGCTGGCCTGCGACCACGCTATAGGCGGTGACGTCGGTGTGGCTGCCGGTCGCGAGTGGCACGGCGGCATCGAGGAAGGCTTTTGCTTTCGCAATGACCTTGTCGCCGCGCGCCTTGCTGTAGCCCTTGGCGGTGTCGGCCGCGTCATGCGGGATCGCATCGGTGCCGTAGAAGGCGTCGTAGAGCGAGCCCCAGCGCGCATTCGCTGCGTTCAGCGCGTAGCGCGCATTGGTGAGGGGCACGACGAGCTGCGGCCCGCAGATCTTGCCGATCTCTTCATCGACATTGGCCGTCTCGACCTTCTGCGTCGCAGTCTCGGGCAGCAGATAGCCGATCTCCTTCAGGAAGGTGGTATAGGCATTGATGTCGAACGGCTTGCCCTTATTCGCGCGATGCCAGTCGTCGATCTTGGCCTGCAAGCTGTCGCGGACCGCGAGCAGCGCGCGGTTTTTGGGACCCAGCTCCTTCACGATCGCGGCAAGCCCGGCCCAGAACGCGTCCGGCGCGATGCCCGTCTTCGGGGCCGCTTCCTTCGCGACGAAGTCGAAGAGAACAGGGGCGATCTTCAAACCATGGGCGTCGTGGCGTTTCATGAGGGGCTTTCTTGTTGGATTTGGCTGTTTTTGGCCGCCTTTGACCCGCTGGCAGCAAAACGCGCCCATAACGGGCGACTTTCGAGGCCCTATTAGCCTCAAAACCGGGGCGGTGAGAAGACCCCTAAAGTCTGTCAAAATGTCAAGATGGGGTGCCGCGGACCAACGCAACCGTTGTCATTCCCCGCGAAGGCGGGGCATCCAATACGCTGCGGCTTCTCCGTATCCCATCGCTGTCTCTGGGATACTGGGTCGCCCGGTCAAGCCGGGCGACGACAAGGGGAAATAGGCGAGCCTCAAATATTCGCGGCGAGGTCGACGACCTCGTCGAACAGCACGCCGCTTGCCTTCAGCATCTGTTCGATCGCGTCGGTTGCGTCCGCGACCGAACGTGTCGAGGTGTCGATGGTCAGCTCGGCACCTTGCGGCGGCTGGTAGTCGTTGCCGATGCCGGTGAACGACTGAAGCGCGCCGGAGCGGGCTTTCGCGTAGTGGCCCTTGGGATCGCGGCTCTCGCAGACTTCCGCGGGCGTCGCGACGTAGATCTCGCGGAACGTCGTGTCGGCGATGCGGCGCGCCGTGGCGCGGTCCTCGCGCGCGGGCGAGACGGCCGCGACGATCGCGATATGGCCGTTGCGGGCGAGATGCGTCGCGACTTCCGCGAGCCGCCGGATGTTCTCGCTGCGATCGGCGGCAGAGAAGCCGAGATCGCTGTTCAGCCCCGCGCGCACCGTATCGCCGTCGAGCAGGATCGGCGAGCCGCCATTGGTGAACAGACGCCGCTCCAGCGCTTTTGCCAGCGTCGACTTGCCGGAGGCGGGAAGGCCGGTGAGCCAGACCACGGCGCCGTTGTGCTGATAGCGCGCGGACCGCTCGTCGGGACGGAGTGCGGATTCCACCGGCACGATGTCGACGGGCACGGCGCGCTGTCCGGCGTCGACCGACAGCACCAGGCCGCCGCCGGCGATGCGCCCGGAGACCTCGATCACGAGGCGCCCGGTGCGCGGGTTCTCGGTATAGGGATCGGTGGCAATCGGATTGGAAAGCGAGATGTCGATCTCGCCGACATGGTTGCGGCCGATCGCCTTGTTCTCGCTGCTCGAGAGCTCACCGGGGTCGACAGCCTTCTCGATCGCAACGACGGTGGCGCGGCTTTCCTTCGGCCCGCAGCGCACCAGGAGCTGATCGCCCTTGGCGAGCGGCTTGTCGTGCAGCCAGAAGATGCGCGCGCGCAGGCGCCGCGTCTCGCGCGGCGCGGCGCCCGCATGCGCGATGATATCGCCGCGCTCGACGAACAGCTCGCGGTCGAGCGTGATGCCGACCGAGCGGCCCGCACCCTGCCGGGTCGCAACCGGCGTTACCGGCCAGCTCTCGACGGTCTTGATCTTGGCGATCTTGCCAGCCGGCATGATCACGATCTCATCGCCGGCAACCAGGCTGCCGGACTCGATGCGGCCCGCCACGATGCGGCGGTCGTCGAATTTGTAGATCGCCTGCACGGGCAGGCGCAGCGCCAGCGCCTTCAGCGGCCGCGCCGGCTCGAGCCGGTCGAGCGCCTCGACCACGGTCGGGCCCTTGTACCAGCCGATGCGATCGGTACGTTCCGCGACGCCGTCGCCGTCGCGCGCCGAAATCGGGATCACCGCCGTCGGCGTGACACCGAGGCCCTTCAGATGTGCCGAAATCTCGTCGCTGATCTCCTTGAATCGATCCGCGCTGAAATCGACGCGGTCCATCTTGTTGACGACGATCGCGACCTGCTTCACGCCGAGCAGATGCAGGAGATAGCCGTGCCGGCGGGTCTGGTCGCGCACGCCTTCAAGCGCATCGATGATCAGCACCGCGCCGTCGGCCTGCGAGGCGCCGGTGATCATGTTGCGGAGGAATTCCGCGTGGCCCGGCGCGTCGATCAGGACGATGTCGCGCGAATTGGTACGGAAGCGGATCTGCGTGGTGTCGATGGTGATGCCCTGGTCGCGCTCAGTCTGCAGCGCGTCGAGCAGGAACGACCATTCGAAGGGCATGCCGCGCCGTGCGCTGACGGCCTTGAGCATTTCGAGCTTGCCCTCGGGCAGGCTGCCGGTCTCATGCAGGAGGCGACCGACCAGCGTCGACTTGCCGTGGTCGACATGGCCGACGATGACGATGCGGACCTGCGGACGCGTGGTGCCGTTCGGAGTTGCTGGCGTAGCAGAAGTGACGAGCATGTTCATAGCCGCGTTGCGTCCTCAGGGATCAGAGATAACCGGCGACGCGCAGGCGCTCGAAGGCGTCCTCGGTCTCATGGTCGAGCGCACGGCCCGCGCGCTCCGGCACCTTGGTCTGTTCGAGCTCGATCAGGATCTCGTCGATGTTGGACGCTGTCGAAGCGACCGGATTGGTGATGTCCTGATCACCCAGTGAGCGATAGCGCTTGCCGTTCTGCGACAGATAAAGCGGGATGATCGGGATGTTCTCGCGCTTGGTGTAGGCCCAGATGTCGGCCTCGGTCCAATGCAGGATCGGATGAATGCGCAAATGGGCGCCCTGCGGCGGCGAGGCGTTGAAGTGGTCCCAGAACTCCGGCGGCTGGTCGCGCACGTCCCAATTGCCTTCGAGACCGCGCGGCGAGAACACGCGCTCCTTGGCACGCGTTGCCTCCTCGTCGCGACGGATGCCGGCGATCAGGCCGTCGAAGCCATATTTGGCGAGCGCCATCTTCAGGCCTTCCGTCTTGCGTGCGGCCGAGCGTGCGGCCGGCGGCAGCGTCGGATCGACGGCATCAATGGGCGGGCAGGGCTCGACGCGCAGGTCGAGCTCCCATTCCTTGCCGTAGTGATCGCGGAAGCGATACATCTCCGGAAACTTCTTGCCGGTATCGACATGCAGGGCCGGGAACGGCATCCGGCCGAAGAAGGCCTTCCGCGCCAGCCAGATCATGACGTTGGAGTCTTTGCCGAGCGACCATAGCAGGGCGATCTTCTTCAACCGGGCGAAGGCCTCGCGGAAGATGTAGATGCTCTGCGCTTCCAGCTGGTCGAGATGGTCCATGCTGGGCGGGAGATCTGCAGAAGATTCTTGCGCGCCCAGGCGCCCGATGAGGGCCGGGCTGCTCACTCCGACAGCTGCGGAATCGTCCTTGAGAAGATGCATCTCTGCCACTTTGCGTTTGGAGGCGAAAATTCTATAGTTGCAGCGCAGAAGAGAAGAAAAAATTTTCTCTTTGCGCGCTCGAAACGAGACATATATAGAAAATAATTCCAGTCAACCCCGTAATTGGGGAAGCAGGTACCGTATGCGCTTCTTGCCGGTATTCCTCGACATCAAGACCGGTCCGGTGGTCCTCATCGGCGCGGGTGAGCTGCTGCGCGCCAAATTGCGCGTGCTCGCGGCCGCCGGCGCGCGCATCCGTGTTCATGCGACTGATGGTAATCGCGACCTCAGCGGTGTCGGTGCCGATGATGCGCAACGCGTGACCTTTCTCGACGGCGATCCACTCACCGCGGATCTGACCGGCGTCATCGCCATAGTATGCGCAGGCGCAGGTGACATCGGCGTGGCGATGTCGGCGCGCGCGAAGTCGCTCGGATTGCCCGTCAACGTCATGGACGATCTCGAGCATTCGAGCTTCATCTTCCCCGCGATCGTCGACCGCGGCGACGTCGTGGTCGCCGTCGGCACCGGCGGCGCCTCGCCGGTCGTGGCGCGGCGCGTGCGCGAGAAGATCGAGGCGCTCCTGCCCGCTCGAATTGGCGATCTCGCCGATTTCATTGGCGGTTTCCGCAAATCCATTCACGCCGCGATTGCCGAGTTTCCGCTGCGCCGCCGTTTCTGGGAGCGCGTGATCGACGGCCCGATTGGCGCTCTGGTGCTCGCGGGCCGAAGGGCCGAGGCGGAAGCCGCGCTCAAGGCCGTTGCCGATCCCTCCGCGTTCGCGTTGGCCGACAAGCCGGCAGGGTACGTCGCGCTGGTCGGCGCCGGCCCCGGCGATCCCGATCTCCTCACCATCAAGGCACTGCGCGCGCTCCAGGATGCCGACGTCGTTTTCTATGATGAGCTGGTGTCACCTGAAATTCTCGATCGTATCCGCCGCGATACCGCGCGCATTCCGGTCGGTCGCCGCGTCGGCAAGCCCGGTATCGGCCAGGACGCGATTAACAGGCTGATGATCGAAGCGGCGCAGTCCGGCCAGCGTGTGGTGCGACTGAAGGGCGGCGATCCCTTCGTGTTCGGCCGCGGCGGCGAGGAAGTCGAAGCGTTGCGCGCGGCCGGCGTCGCCTATTCGATCGTGCCGGGCATCACCGCCGGGCTTGGTGGCGCCGCCGATTTCGAGGTGCCGCTCACCTACCGTCACGAGGCGCTGCGCATCACCTTCCTCACCGCGCACAAGGCGCGGGATGCCGAGACCGTCGACTGGTCGACGCTGACCGACACCAAGATGACTGTCGTCGTCTATATGGGCATGACCGCCGCGCCCGTGGTGCGCGAGGGTCTTCTCGCCGCTGGCCGCTCGCCGGAGACGCCCGTCGGCGTGTTCGCCCGCGTCACGCGCCCAGATGCGCAAGGCGCGATCGGGACGCTTGCAGAGCTACCCGAACTCGTCAGACGTCTCGACGGCGGTCCCGCCGTTCTCATCATCGGCGATGTGGTCCGGCATGCCGGCGCCTTTCGCCATCAATCCCCCAGGCAAATCATCTCTGAGCTATTGGAAGCTGCCCAATGACCTCTCCGCTTGAACAAAAGAAAATCAAGATCGCCGGCCCCTCGGTCGTGACCGCCAACCGCACCTGGGATGGCATCGTGGTCTATCGCACCGCCGCCAAAGGCTGGTCCGCGGACCTGTCAGAGGCCGCGATCGTGCGCAACTCGGATGAGGCCAAGGCGTTGCTTGCGGAGTCGGTGGCCGATGACGTCGGCGCAGTCGGCGCCTATATCGCGCCTGTGCAGGTCGACGAGGACGGCAAGATCCTCCCCGGGAACCTGCGCGAGCAAATCCGCCGCACCGGTGTGACCATCGGATCGCAGGCTCAGGTTTAAGGCGCTTCTCGATGTACGCTTATGATGAAATCGACCGCACGCTGGTCAACGAGCGGGTCTCGGAATTCCGCGACCAGGTGAAGCGCCGCCTATCGGGCGAGCTCACCGAGGACGAATTCAAGATCCTTCGCCTGCAGAACGGCGTCTATCTGCAACTGCACGCCTACATGTTCCGCGTCGCGATCCCCTACGGGACGCTGTCGTCGGAACAGCTGCGCCGGCTTGCGCATATCGCGCGTCGCTATGACCGCGGTTATGGCCACTTCACCACGCGGCAGAACATCCAGTTCAACTGGATCAAGCTCGCCGAATTGCCGGATGCGCTGGCTGATCTCGCCGAGGTCGGCATCCATGCGATGCAGACCTCCGGCAACAACATGCGCAACGTGACCTCGGACCAGTGGGCCGGCGTCGCCCCGGGCGAGATCGAGGATCCGCGCATCTGGTCGGAGCTGCTCCGCCAGCACACCACGCTGCATCCCGAGTTCTCGTTCCTGCCGCGAAAATTCAAGATCGCGATCACCGCGTCCGATCAAGATCGCGCCGCGATCAAGATCCACGATATCGGTCTGCGCCTCGTCAAGAACGAGAAGGGCGAGACCGGCTTCGAGGTGCTGGTCGGCGGCGGGCTTGGCCGCACGCCCTTCATCGCCAAGACCATCAAGCATTTCGTCCATGGCCGCGACATCCTGAGCTATGTCGAGGCGATCCTGCGCGTCTACAACCAGTATGGCCGCCGCGACAACATCTACAAGGCGCGTATCAAGATCCTCGTCCACGAGCTCGGCATCGAGAAGTTTTCGCGCGAGGTCGAGGACGAGTGGCAGCATATCCGCAACTCCTCGCTCCAGATCGACGATAGCGTCATCGAGGACATCCGCTCGCGCTTCTCCTATCCGGCCTACGAGAAGCTGCCGCATATGCCCGACGAGCTGCGCCAGGCCGCGGCCGATCCGGAGTTCGAGGCGTGGCGGAAGAACTCGGTGGCCCCGCACAAGGCGCAGGGCTACTCGATCGTCACGATCTCGCTGAAGCCGACCGGCGGACCTCCGGGCGATGCCACGGCCGAGCAGATGGACGCGCTCGCCGATCTCGCCGATAAATATTCCTTCGGAGAGATCCGCGTCGGTCACGAGCAGAACCTGGCGCTGCCGCATGTCGCCAAGCGTGATCTGCCGGCCTTGTGGAAGGCCCTCGACAAGCTCGGGCTCGCTACGCCCAACGTCAACCTGATCACCGACATCATCGCCTGCCCGGGCCTCGATTATTGCTCGCTGGCGAACGCGCGCTCGATCCCGATCGCGCAGGAGCTGACGCGGCGCTTTGCCAATCACGGGCTCGCCAACCTGATCGGCCGTCTGCACATCAACATCTCTGGCTGCATCAACGCCTGCGGCCATCACCATGTCGGTCACATCGGCATTCTCGGCGTCGAGAAGAACGGCGAGGAGGTCTACCAGATCACCATCGGTGGCCGCGCCGACGAGAATGCGGCACTCGGCAACCTGATCGGCCCCGGCGTGAAATTCGACGAGGTCGCCGACGTGGTCGAGGACATCGTCGAGGCCTATCTCGCGTTGCGCGAGCGGCCGGAAGAACTGTTTATCGATACCGTCAAACGCCTCGGTGTCGAACCATTCAAGGAGCGGGTTTATGCCACTCGTTAAGGGCGGAAAAATCGTCGAGGATAGTTTCGTCAAGCTCGACGTCGATGCGCCGCTGCCCGCCGCCGGCGATATCCTGGTGCCTGGCGACCGCTTCCTGAAGGATGCGGACGCCTTGCTTGCGCGTCCCGGCAAGGTCGGCGTGATCTGGCCGAACAATCGTGACATCGACGCGCTGGTGCCGTATCTCGGCAAGCTTGCTGCGGTCGCGCTGGTGTTCCCGACCTTCCGCGACGGTCGCGCCTACAGCCAGTCGCGGCTGCTGCGCGAACGCCACGACTATCGCGGCGAGCTGCGCGCAACAGGCCAAGTGCTGCGTGACCAGTTCGTGTTCATGCTGCGCGCCGGCTTCGACAGCTTCGAGGTCAAGAAGCAGGCCGATGCGGAAGCCTTTACGCAGACCGTGAAGCGCTATTCGGTGTTCTACCAGCCGACCGGCGATGGCCGCATCACCGCACTGCATCGGCGCATGCAACTGCGCCATTCGGAAGGTGTCGGCACGTGAACGCGATCGCGCCCGGGGATTCATTGTCGGCCGCGCCGGCACTGCCGTCGGCCGACGAGCTCAATCGCGCGTTGCGCGATGCCGCGCCCGGAGAGGTCGTTGCTGCGGCATTGAAGGTCGTCGGGCGCGAACGATTGGCGGTCGTGTCATCGTTCGGAACGGAATCGGCTGCGCTGCTCAAGGTGGTGGCCGACGTCGATCCGGCGATCCCGGTGGTCTTTCTCGACACCGGCTGGCTGTTCGAGGAGACGCTCGCCTATCGCGACACGCTGATCGCGACGCTCGGACTGAAGGATGTCCGCTCGATCGCGCCTCTGGCGGAGACGTTGACGCGCGAGGATCCCGATCGCGATCTCTGGTTCTCCAATCCCGACGCCTGCTGCCGTATCCGCAAAGTCGAGCCGTTGGCGCGGGCGCTGAAACCGTTCACCGCATGGATCAACGGCCGCAAGCGTTTTCAGGGTGGCGTGCGCGCCGAGATTCCGGTGGTCGAAGATGATGGCGCGCGATTGAAGTTCAATCCGTTCGCCAACGTTTCGCGCGAAGACATCAAGGCGATCTTCGCGCGTGCCAAATTGCCGCAGCATCCACTTCAGGCCTCAGGTTTCCTGTCGGTTGGGTGTATGCCTTGCACCAGCCGCGCGGCTGAAGGCGAGGACGAGCGGGCGGGCCGTTGGCGCGGCCGCGGCAAAACAGAATGCGGCATCCACACGATGAAGATTCCGTAGCACAGCCGCGCTACGTCGCCGCAAACAAGAAAATCCGGTTCCGTTGACTTAGAAGCATTTCGACCCGAGTTATGCCCGCATGCCATCGATGACGCCGATGTCGTCGAGGTAAATGGAGATGGACATGATCCGCCGTATTGTTCCGCTCGCGGCAGGCCTCCTCTGGGCAAGCTCGGCTTTCGCTGCTGACATCAACCTCTTGAACGTGTCGTACGATCCGACGCGTGAGCTCTATGTCGAATTCAACAAGGCGTTTGCGAACGCCTATCAGAAGGAGACTGGCAAGAGCGTCGAGATCAAGCAGTCGCATAATGGCTCGGGCGCGTCGGCGCGCAGCGTCATCGACGGCTTGCAGGCGGACGTGGTGACGCTCGCGCTCGCTTATGACATCGACGCGATCGCGGCCAAGGGCCTTACGGCCGCCGACTGGCAAAAGCGACTACCGGAGAATTCGTCCCCCTACACGTCGACGATTGTGTTCCTGGTGCGCAAGGGCAACCCCAAGGGCATCAAGGACTGGGACGACCTGATCAAGCCGGGCGTCGCCGTCATCACGCCGAACCCGAAGACGTCGGGCGGTGCGCGCTGGAACTATCTGGCAGCCTGGGGCTACGCGCTGAAGAAGTACGGCTCCGTCGACAAGACCAAGGAGTTCATCGGCAAGCTGTACCAGCAGGTGCCTGTCCTCGATACCGGTGCCCGCGGCTCGACCGTGACCTTCGTTGAACGCGGCGTCGGTGACGTGTTGATCGCCTGGGAGAACGAGGCATACCTGGCCCTGAAGGAATTCGGCCCGGAAAAATTCGAGATCGTGGCGCCGCCGCAGTCGATCCTCGCCGAGCCGCCAGTCGCGGTCGTTGACAAGGTGGTCGACAAGAAGGGCACCCGCAACGTAGCCGATGCCTATCTGCAATATTGGTATACCAAGGAAGGTCAGGAAATCGCGGCGCGCAACTTCTACCGTCCGCGTGATCCGGCGATCGCGAAGAAATACGAGAACTCTTTCGCAAAGGTCAGCTTGTTCACTATCGACGACGTGTTTGGCGGGTGGACCAAGGCGCAGAAGGAACATTTTGCCGATGGCGGCGTCTTCGATCAGATCTACAAGAACTGATCGGGCGCTGTCTTGGAGCATGATCCGGAAAAGTGTGAAGCGGTTTTCCGAAGAGATCATGCTCAAACAACAACCTGAAGCGCGATGATGAATCATCTCAATCTCATCGCGCTTTAGGAGGCTTTAGCAGGGGGCCTGGTGAGCGCAATCGCAGCAAGACGACGGACATTGCCGGGCTTCGGTCTCACGATGGGACTAACGCTGTCCTGGTTGTCGATCATCATCCTGATTCCGCTCGCGGGTCTTTTCTTGCGCACGCTCGAGCTGAGCCCCGAGCAGTTCTGGGCCATCCTGACCAGCCGCCGCACGCTGAACGCGCTGCGGGTGTCCTTCGGGCTCGCCTTTGCTGCGGCCTGCGTCAATCTCGTCATGGGCAGCATCATCGTCTGGGCGCTGGTGCGCTATCGCTTCCCTGGCCGGCGGCTGTTCGATGCCATCGTCGACGTGCCCTTTGCGCTGCCGACGGCGGTTGCCGGTGTCGCGCTGACCTCGCTGTTCGCGGAAAAAGGTTGGCTGGGCGCGCCGCTCGCAGCTCTCGGCATCAAGGTCGCGTTCACGCCGCTCGGCATCTTCATCGCCATGATCTTCATCGGCATCCCCTTCGTGGTGCGCACCGTGCAACCGGTGCTGCAGGATCTCGATCCCGAGATCGAGGAGGCGGCAGGAAGTCTGGGGGCCAGCCGTTGGCAGACCATCATTCGCGTGATCCTGCCCTCGCTCGCGCCGGCGCTGCTGACCGGACTGGCGCTCGCCTTCGCCCGCGCCGTCGGCGAGTACGGCTCGGTGATCTTCATTGCCGGCAACATGCCGAACGTGTCCGAGATCGCGCCGCTCCTGATCGTGATCCGGCTCTCTGAATTCCGCTATGCCGACGCGACCGCGATCGCGGTCATCATGCTCGTCGTTTCTTTCGTCATCATCTTCGCGGTCAACCGGTTGCAGCGCTGGGCGCAGAACCGGATCCCGGTACATTGAGGGCGGATACGATGACGATGCAGATCGCCGATTCAGTCTCGCTCTCCTCGCCCGACGCAAAAGCGCGCCTGCGTGCGGTCGCCACGCGCGAAAATCTTCGTACCGAACCGAAGGCGGTGCGGATCGCGATCACCTCCGCTGCGATCCTCTTCCTCACCGTCTTCGTCGTGCTGCCGCTGGTCGTCGTGTTTGCGCAGGCCCTCTCCAAGGGCATCATGGCCTATCTCGCCGCGCTGTCGGAGCCGGAGGCGCTGGCCGCGATCCGGCTGACGCTGCTGGTGGCTGCGATCTCGGTCGGCCTCAATCTCGTGTTCGGTCTGATCGCGGCCTGGGCGATCGCCAAATTCGAGTTCAAGGGCAAGACCTTCCTGATCACGCTGATCGACCTGCCGTTCTCCGTCAGCCCTGTGATCTCGGGTCTCGTCTTCGTGCTCTTGTTCGGCGCGCAGGGCTATTTCGGCGGCTGGCTGCGTGATCACGACATCCAGATCTTGTTCGCGGTGCCCGGCATCGCGCTCGCGACCACCTTCGTGACCTTCCCTTTCGTGGCGCGTGCGCTGATCCCCTTGATGCAGGAACAGGGCACGCAGGAGGAAGAGGCCGCGATCTCGCTTGGCGCCTCGGGTCTGCAAACGTTTTTCCGTGTGACCTTGCCCAATATCAAATGGGGCGTGCTCTATGGCGTGCTGCTCTGCAATGCGCGCGCGATGGGGGAGTTCGGCGCGGTTTCTGTCGTGTCCGGCCATGTCCGCGGCGAGACCAACACCATGCCGCTGCTGGTCGAGATCCTCTACAACGAATACCAGTTCGTTGCCGCGTTCGCGATCGCCTCGCTGCTCGCGATGCTGGCACTGATAACGCTAATTGCCAAAACCGTTCTCGAACGTCATCTGGACGAAGGACACGACTCCCGTGACCATTGAAGTCAAGAATCTCGTCAAGAAGTTCGGCAGCTTTGCGGCGCTCGACGGCGTCGACCTCAAGGTCGACAATGGCGAGTTGCTGGCGCTGCTCGGTCCCTCCGGCTCCGGCAAGACCACGCTGCTTCGGATCATCGCCGGCCTGGATTGGCCGGATTCGGGTGAAGTCTCTTTCAACGGTGAGGACGCACTCGCGCGGGGCGCGCGCGAGCGGAATGTCGGTTTCGTGTTCCAGCATTACGCGCTGTTCCGCCATATGACCGTTTTCGAGAACGTCGCCTTCGGCCTGCGCGTGCAGCCACGCGCGGCGAGGAAAGAGGAGGCGGCGATCCGCTCGCGCGTCAAGGAGTTGCTCGATCTCGTGCAGCTCGACTGGCTCGCCGACCGCTATCCAAGCCAGCTCTCTGGCGGCCAGCGCCAGCGTATTGCGCTGGCGCGTGCGCTCGCAATCGAGCCGCGCATCCTGTTGCTCGATGAGCCCTTCGGTGCGCTGGATGCGAAGGTGCGCAAGGAGCTGCGCAAATGGCTGCGCTCGCTACACCACGAGATCAACGTCACCTCGATCTTCGTCACGCACGACCAGGAGGAGGCACTCGAAGTCGCCAACCGCGTCGTGGTGATGGACAAGGGCAAGATCGAGCAGATCGGCTCTCCCGCTGACGTCTATGAACGACCGGCAACCGCCTTCGTGCACGGTTTCATCGGCGAATCCATCGAGCTGCCGGTTCAGGTTGCCGATGGCGTGGTCCGGCTTGGTGATCGGCCGCTCGGGCTCGCAGCTGATGGGCTCACGTCTGGCGCGTCACGGCTGTTCGTACGGCGACACGACATGCTCGTCGGCCCGCCCGGCAGTGGCGCCTTCGAGGGCGCCGTGCAGCATGTGCGGAACTTCGGCCCTGTGCAGCGTGCCGAAGTCGCGCTGTTGGGTGGCGAAACCATCGAGATCGACGCCCCCCGCGACAAGGAGTTGTACGCCGGCGACAGGGTCGGCCTGGAGCTCCGCCGTTACCGGATATTTGCGGGCGCCTGAGGCCGGTATTTCCGGGGTGCGATAGTGCGGCCTCGGAAGCCGTGCCACAATCTCGAGATTCCAGGTTCGACGCTTCACATCGCCCCGGAACGACGGCAGCATTTTCCGTAAAATTCACCTTTCAGCCACGGTTGGTATGCAACAACGGCCCGTCTTCTTGGGGGCCCGATTCATGCGCGCTACGGCCGCAATTCTCATCGCTTTGCTTCTCGCCGGTTGCGCGGGTAACGAAGCGCCGGTCGAACAGCCGTCGATGTATGCCGACATGGCCGTCTCAGGCGCTCGGCTCGATGCGCAGGCCGCGGCCGTGATGATCTCGCAGTACCGCCAGAACAACGGCCTCGGCACCATCGTCATCGATCCCGACCTGATGCGACTGGCCGAATCCCAGTCCCAGGCGATGGCGACCGCCAACAAGATGGACCACGACGTCCGTGCGCCGCTCGCCAAGCGGCTCGCCGCCGGCGGCTATCCGGCGACCGTCGCGGTCGAGAACATCTCGGCCGGTTATCATACGCTGGCGGAAGCATTTTCCGGCTGGCGCGACTCGCCGCCACACCGTGCCAACATGCTCAAAAGCGGTGTCACAAAATTGGGTATAGCGGCGAGCTATGCTCCGAACACCAAATACAAGGTGTTCTGGACGATGATTATGGCGGCTACCGAGCCCCGATAAGCCAGTCTTGATCCCCAAAACATTGACGCCGCCGTGAACTGGGGTCACGGTGGGCTGCCCTCAGTCCATTGATCCTCTCATGACCGATCATCAAGGCCCGGCATCGAACAGAATCCCCGCCAATGCGCAGCGTGTCCTGGTGCTCCAGGGCGGTGGTGCGCTCGGCTCCTATCAAGCGGGCGCCTATCAGTCGCTGTGCCATTTCGGCTTCGAGCCGGAATGGGTTGCCGGCATCTCGATCGGCGCGGTCAACGCCGCCATCATTGCGGGCAATGAGGGCCAGACCCGCATCAAGCGGCTGAAGGAATTCTGGGAGATGGTGTCGGCGCCGGTGCCGTGGAAGCCGATCGGCAAGAGTGATCACAGCCGCGAGCTGTTCAACTCCACGAGTGCCGCGTTGATTGCGACCTTCGGCGTGCCCGGCTTCTTCGTCCCTCGGGTCCCGCCGGCGCCACTCTGGCCACCGGGTCATCCGGAATCGGAGAGCTATTACGACACCGCGCCCCTGAAGAAGACGCTGGAACGGCTGGTCGATTTCGACCGCATCAACGATCTAAAGACGCGTCTGTCGGTCGGCGCGGTCGGCGTCACCTCCGGCAATTTTCGCTACTTCGACAATTACGAGTTCAAGAGGCTCGGCAAGAAGATCGGGCCCGAGCACATCATGGCGTCGGGCGCGCTGCCGCCGGGCTTTCCCTCCGTCGTCATCGATGGCGAGCATTACTGGGACGGCGGCATCGCCTCGAACACGCCGCTCGACTATGTGCTCGACGCGGAGCTCGAACGCGACCTCCTGATCTTCCAGGTCGACCTGTTCAGCGCGCGTGGTGAGCTGCCGAACTCGCTGCTCGAGGCGGCCGAGCGCGAGAAGGACATCCGCTTTTCCAGCCGTACGCGCATGAACACCGACAAGAACAGGCAGTTGCACAATGCCCGCAGGGCCGTGCGCGACCTGATCAGCAAATTGCCGGATTACCTGAAGAACGATCCCTCCGTCGAATTCCTCGCCAAGGCATCGCGCGAAAGTACCGTGACCGTGGTGCATCTGATCTACCGCAGCAAGAACTATGAATCCTCGTCCAAGGATTACGACTTCTCGCATGTCGCCATGGTCGAGCATTGGGAAGCCGGCGTGCGCGACGTGCACCTGTCGATGCGCCACAAGGATTGGCTCGAAAAGCCGCAATCCGGCGAGACCATGGTGACCTATGATCTCACGGGGGACGTCACCGCGCCCCCGGCCTCAAAAGGAGCGAACGAAAATGGGTAGTCTGTCAGGCAAGAACGCCGTCGTGACCGGATCGACCAGCGGCATCGGGCTCGCATATGCGCGTGCCTTCGCTGGGGCGGGCGCCAATGTCGTCATCAACGGCTTCGGCTCGCCCGAGGATATCGAGAAGGAGCGCGCCAAGATCGAGGCCGACTTCAAGGTGAAGGCGATCTATTCGCCCGCCGACATGACCAAACCCGCCGAGATCGCGCAGATGATCGCGCTCGGCGAGAAAACCTTCGGCTCGGTCGACGTTCTCGTCAACAACGCCGGCATCCAGTTCGTCTCGCCGATCGAGGAGTTCCCGGTCGAGAAGTGGGATCAGATCATCGCGATCAATCTCTCTTCGGCCTTCCATGCCATCCGCGCCGCGGTGCCCGGCATGAAGAAGAAGGGCTGGGGCCGTATCATCAACACGGCATCTGCGCATTCGCTGGTCGCTTCGCCGTTCAAGTCGGCCTACGTCTCGGCCAAGCACGGCATCGCCGGCCTCACCAAGACCGTGGCGCTCGAGGTTGCGACCCACAAGATCACCTGCAACTGCATCAGCCCAGGCTATGTCTGGACGCCGCTGGTCGAGAAGCAGATCCCGGACACGATGAAGGCACGCAATCTGACGCGCGAGCAGGTCATTCATGACGTTTTGCTCGACGCGCAGCCGACGAAAGAGTTCGTCACGTCCGAGCAGGTGGCGTCGCTGGCGCTGTTCCTGTGCAGCGATGATGCCGCGCAGATCACCGGCACCAATCTCTCGATCGACGGCGGCTGGACGGCGGAGTAAATCCACTCTCTGTCAGGCCCGCCACCGGGGTCAGGCCCGCCACCGGGGTTCGCCTTCGGCGAGCCCGATGACGGGCCCCGGTGGGGCGTCCAGTACGCCACGGCCTGTCGATTCAATCATAGCCGAGTACTGGGCGGTTTCGCCCGGTCCCGTCTCCGCCAAGGCTCCAACAAGGCTCGCAAACTCGGCTCGCCGAAGCTTCAGCGGAGGCGGCAAGCTGGTCGATGACAGCGTGAGTTGTGCGGCCGATCTGCGTTCAATGAGTCCAGGCCAGCGCGGTGACGATCGCGGACGACAGGTTCAGCTCCGCAAACATGATCTTGCCGGCGACCACGAAGAGGACGCTGGCAAGGGTCAGGCGCAGCACCGTCTCCGGCACGCGCGTGGCACTGAAGCTGCCGAGCACGATGCCGGGCAGGGAGCCCATCAGGAGCACGCCCATCAGCGCCCAATCGACGTCACCAAGCGCCCAGTGTCCGGTGCCGGCCACCAGCGTGAGCGGCACGGCGTGGGCGATATCGGAGCCGACGATGGTCGCCATCGGCAGGCGCGGGTAGAGCAGGAGCAGCACGGTCACGCCGACCGCGCCGGCGCCGACCGACGAGATCGAGACCAGCACGCCGAGCACGGCACCGGTGACCACGGTCGCGATCGCGGTGGTGCGGTCGTCGACGCCTTCGAGCGTCCTGCGATAGCGCTCCATGATCGCCTTGCGAAAGATCAGCGAGGTTGCGGTGAGCAGCAGCGCGAAGCACAGCACCAGATTGACCAGGCCGCGCTCGGCGTCGCTCTTGAGATCGAGCTTCCACAGCACGAACAGCGTCAGAGCACTTGCCGGAATGCTGCCGCAGGCCAGCCGCAGCACGGCGGGCCAATGCACGCTGCGCGACCAGCCATGCACCACGCTGCCGCCCGTCTTGGTGCCGGCGGCGTAGAGCAGGTCGGTCCCGACCGCGGTCGATGGGTGGACGCCGAACAACAGGATCAGCAGCGGGGTCATCAGCGAGCCACCGCCAACGCCGGTCATCCCGACAAGCAGGCCGACGCCGAATCCCGAAGCGACGTAGAGCGGATCAATCATGTCTGGGAGGAATCTAGGTTTATCTCGTCTACAGGGCAATACGACGTAGAATAAACTTCCCCTGAACTGCAACTGCTTGGATCAAATAAGAAAAAACATGCTGCGGGTGGATGGCGAGGGGGTATTTCGTCCAATTCTCAAGCATTCCGCGAAACGCACGTTTCGAGGGAGGCAATCCAGGTGAAGCATTTTGCACAGACCTCTTGCTGGCCGGGTCGCGGACCAGCAACCGGCGTTAGTTTCCGAAGGCCAGCACATGCAGGCCGAGCCGCTGCCGGACGATCCAGAACAGCAGCACGGTCTCGAAGCTGAGCGAGATCGACGTTGCGGCCGCCGCGCCGTGGCCGCCGAAGTGCGGCACCAGTGCGATGCAGAGGATGACGTTCATCACGAAGGCCAGCGCGTAGGCGAGCGCACAGATCTTCTGGTGGCCGAGCATGTTGAGGAGGCGCTCGACCGGCCCGATCGCGGCGCGCACCACGAGCCCGACCGCGGCGATGAACATGATGTCGTAGCCGATCACGAATTGCGGTCCGAACAGCCAGAGCAGCGGCTTGCCGAGTGCCAGCAGCACGGCGGTCGCGGCGAGGGAGGGCCAGAACGTCCAGTTGATGGCGTGCGCGACATAGGCCGACAGACGGTTCTTGTCGCCGAGCGCGTTGTATTCGGCAAAGCGATGCGCCGTCGTCGCCGACATCGCGTAGTGGATGAAGGACACCAGCGCCAACGTCTTCACCACGGCGAAATAGACGCCAACCTCGTCGGAGGGGCGGAATTGCTGAAGCACCAGCACATCGGTGTAGGACAACAGCAGATAAAAGCTCTCGACCAGCAGGATCGGCAGCGAGATCGCTAGCCAGCCCCTGACGTCGTATGCCTTGGGGCCGTCCTCAACATGGTCCGCGAGCTTGTGGTTCAGCGCCACCATCTGGCCGGTCATCGCGATCCATACCGCGCCCGCGCTTGCCACCATCGCGGCGGTAGCGCCGAGATGAAAGCCGAGCAGGAAGGCGGACGCGGTGATACCGATGATCAGCGCCTGGCGAATGATGAATTGCGGCATCAGGCCGAGCTGCATCCAGTCATGCGCGCGGGCGATACCGTCCTGGGTGTTGGCGACGACGAAGGCCGGCAGCGTCATGCAGCCGATATAGAGCGGCAGCCGTGCGGCCGGATCGATCCATGGCGAGAGCAGGAAGATGATGCCTGCCAGCACAAGCGAGACCAGGATCGAGACCACGAAGGTCAGCCAGCGGCTACCGGAGAGGAAGCCGCGCAGCAGCGCGTGCGCGCCGCTGGTGCGATATTCGGGAATGATTTTCTGTGCGGAGGCCGAGATACCGAAATCCATCATGCTGCCGAGCAGCAGCACCCAGGTCCAGACGTAGACATAGACGCCGTAGTCGGACGTGCCCATCCAGCGCGCCAGCAGGATCTGCGAGAAATAGGCAAGACCTGCGCTGATCACACGGATGAGGAAGATGGTACCAGCGAGCCGTCGCGTCAGCGACGCCTCGCTCGTGGCGCCGCCCACGCCGGTCCATCTGGCACGCAAACGTGCGAAGGACCCGACGGGCTCACTCGTTGCGGGTTGTGCGTCCGTCACGGCCACGTCGAAGATCCCTGCGCCCCCGCAAGATGCGGCAGGGTTGGCGTAGCAACCATTCGTTAAGAAACGGTGCCATCAGTCATTCCGGGGCGATGCCAACGGGTCCGCGCAAAGCGCGGCCCGATGACAGGCGCCGCATCGGGCCCGGAATCTAGAGCTTGTGGCGCGAGATTCCGGGTTCGCGCTACGCGCGCCCCGGAAGGACACCTTGGCTCAATCCAGATTGATATTGAACTCGTACGACTTCTCCGGCCCCACCAGCGTGAACTTCAACGCGGCGCCGTCGGGCTTGGCGCCGGGCGGCAGGCCATCGAGCTCGAAGGCGAAGCGCTTGACGCCTGCTGGGCTGTGCTCGACGGGCGAGGGGATCGGTAGCGCCCAGTCGGGTGTCGGCCCCTCCACGAACAGGTTGACGTTGCGCCCATCGGGCGTGGCCACGTCGACCAGCACCTTCGTCGCGCCCTCGCGCTTGACGTCGCGGATGGTTAGCGGAGCGGAATCGCCGATATTGGCGGGCTTCGGCACGCTGTCGAGCGCCGCGAACAGCGTGCCGTCCTCGGTCGAGGCGACGCTGTTGAAGCCGAGCTCGGCGCTGGCCTCAACCGGGATACAGAGCTTTTCGCAGACCGCGTAGTTGATCTCCGCGCGCAGGGTCACGGGCTTGTCCGGTGCCTTGGCGACGATGCGCAGCGGCAGCACGATCTGGTCGTGATAGCCGATCGAATGGCCGCCGGCGCCGTCGTCGAATTTCAGCGGCGCTGGCCACATCACCGTCACAGCTTCGACATTTTCGGACTTGGAGAAGTCGAACCGCGGCGGAACGCCGGAGTCCCCGGGCGTGCGCCAATAGGTCTTCCAGCCGTGTTGAAGCTGGAATGCGATGCCGCCGAGCAGCACCGGGCCGCTGCGCGATCCCGCCAAGAGGCGCACGGCAGAATGGCCGTCGCGCTGCCAGGGCGAGGCGTCGTCGGCGCGGACGCTCGAGGGCTGCGCCGACACGAGCAAGGTTGCGGCGACGATGGTCGCAGCGTGCTTGGGAACTATGGTGAGCATGGTACGTCTTTACAGGGTCGATCCGGGGCAAACCATTGAATTGCTTGTGATGGATGAACCGGCAGCAGGCTTAGGAATTCGGCTTGGGAATTCGGCTTGGGAATTCGGCTTGGGAGTTAGGCTCGGGGATTTCGGTCCACGCAAGCCTTGATTTGACAGCGGACAAGCCCGACATCAGGATATGAACCGAGAGGGAGTGCTTCACCGATGGGTTCTGCAGGCAAGAGAACTGGCGATAGCACCCCGGCGATCGGCCCTACCGTCTCTAATTCGGCGGGCTATCTCGACGGGCGGCTCCTGATCGCCATGCCGGTCATGGGCGACCCCCGCTTCGAGCGCTCGGTGATCTATCTCTGCGCCCATTCGGCCGAGGGCGCGATGGGCATCATCGTCAATCATCCCGCCGGCAGCATCGATTTTCCGGAGTTGCTGGAGCAGCTCGGTATCATCAAGAAAGGCGCGCAGATCAAACTGCCGGAGAACGCCGAGAGCATGAAGGTATTGCGCGGTGGCCCGGTCGATACGGGGCGCGGCTTCGTGCTGCATTCCAGCGACTTCTACATCGAGAACGCGACGCTGCGGATCGATGACGGCGTCTGCCTCACCGCGACTGTCGACATCCTGCGCGCGATCGCCAACGGCTCCGGTCCAAAGCGTGCCATCCTCGCGCTCGGCTATGCCGGCTGGGCGCCGGGTCAGCTCGAGACCGAGATCCAGAGCAATGGCTGGCTGCATTGCGATGCCGATGCGGATTTGATCTTCGGCGACGACGTCGAGGACAAGTACGCGCGTGCCTTGCACAAGATCGGCATCGATCCCGGCATGCTCTCGAACGAGGCCGGGCACGCGTAGTTACACCCGCGCGGTCATGCCCCGTCACCGGGTCTCGCCTTCGGCGACCCGATGACAGGCTGCTAGGTTCTAGTCTCGGAGGCGGCAGCGATCGATCCTTGGGTCAATCGGGCCGCTGGGCGAGCAACCGCGTGGTCTCAAAGCGAAACGCAAACCTAATCCGGCGCTGGAAATCGGACTCGAAGATTGCCGGAACACGTTCCCGACCAAACGAAAGCTCTCAAGCGTCCCGCCGCCGCGGCGTCGGCGCGGGGTAGCGGGCATAGAGCGTCTCGACGCGATCCCGCCACATCGTCACGAACGCGCCCGAGGTGAGGCGATCGACCGACTTCCATTCGCGTTTGACCGCCGGCAGCGTGTTGCCCCAGATGGCGCGCTTGCACCATCTCTCGCCCTTCTCGATGCCCTCGCGAGTCGCGCACATCGACTTCCAGGCAATCCGCTGCGGATGGCTGATGTGTTGGGCGGCTCCTTCCCAGCCCTGCTGGTGGATCAGATAAAGATTGGCGAACGTCAGCTCCTCGTGCGTCGTTGCTTCGAATAGCGCAGCCTCGGTGATGAACTTGTAGGCGGCGGCCACAGCATTGTCGCGAGAATTGAGGATGTCGCCCGACCCGTAAGTCCTAAACTCAGACTTGCTCAGCTGGAACAGACCTATATAGGAGCCGGTGCGTTGCCTGGGATCAAAATCGGATTCGATTTTGGCAACCGCCTTCATGAAATTGGCATCGACTCCAAATGCTTTGGCCGCGCGTTCGATCTCCTGGACCGGCGTTCCGAGCGGAACGTCGCCGAATGCCGCCAAGGCGATCTTCGCGGGTTTCTCAGGCGGAGGAACTTCCGAGTAGACGTAGTACTTCAGATACGGCAGCTCGCCTTCGTCCGGCTTGGGAGAAGCAGCATGCGGCGGGTCCAGCTGCGGCGTTGACTCGCTCGTGGGCGGCGTAGCATCGAGGCTCGCACTGGTCTGCAACGTTGGCCCTTGCGGCGGCGAACTGGTCACTTCGGACGGCATCACCGAGTCCGGCGCCGCGTCTGCGAACCCCGCCGCAACAATCGCATTGGCCGATGATCTTGTGTCGAATTTCGCCTCGATGACCGGAGCCGGCAACTCCGCGCTGGCGTTCGTCAGCAGCGTCGTCACGTTCAGCGGGATGATGCCAAATGCATCGGCAACTCTCGCATTCGGCGTTGCGACGCTCGTGGGCGTCGCCGCGATCTGATGAATCGCGGCAAGCGAAGTTGCGCCCAGTGCGCCGGCAATACAGCTTACTTGCCAAATCTTCAATGTCGCCAACCGCGCGGCCGCGGTTTCCCCATTCAATCCCAACCACAGATCCCCGTGTTCAGTCTGGGGGCCCCAATCCTGCATCGACGTAGCTTTTGGATTTGCCACAACGAAGGCGTGAGGCTTGACGGCTCGATTTTCTCACCGGCTGTTGCGGTAAAGACGCACTGGACAGCGATACTGACCTATCTTGGAATTTTTTTTTTGCCCGTTTGCCGTCTAAGCGAACGCCATGTCACTTGAGGTGCAAGCCGTAACCGCACCACGCGCCGATCGTCGCGACGGCGCGCTCGCTGTAGCGGCGTCATCTGAGCCTGCTCAGGGTCATTTTCGACTGTTCGGCGGGCTTTGCCTGCAACCTGAGGGTTGCTTTGGCCCAAAAGCAACTGGGCGCGATGAGGGATTTGTTTTGCCGACTTGCCCGACGTGTCAAACGTCCGCTCCACCAAACATCCTTGCTGGCGGCGGCTGTCCTACTTTGCATGGGGTTGTTTTCGACTTTTAATTTTGGGAGTGACCGCGCATGCCTGATTTCCTCAGGGCTACTGATGGTCGCGTTCACCTTCGCAGGTGACGCAGCGCTTGGCCTACTCCGCCGCCTGCTGCACCGTCGGCTCGGTGCCCGCCACCGTTGCGCGGCGCATGTCGCGGGGCTGCGCCTGGTCGTAGCGGCGGACGCGGTGCATGGTCTGACGGTTGTCCCACATCACGAGATCATGCAGCTTCCATTGGTGCACGTAGACGAATTCTCCTTGTGTTGCGTGCTCGTTGAGATCGCGCAGCAAGAGCCGGCCCTCGGGCATGCTCATGCCGACGATCTTGCCGGCATGTGAGGACAGATACAGCGACTTGCGGCGATGCACCGGGTGCGTGCGCACCAGGCGCTGCAACACCGGCCTGAACATCGTCTTCTCCTCGTCACTATATTCGGTGAAGCCGAGCGAGCCACGCGAATACATCAGCGAATGCTCGCAGATCAGATCCTCGATCTCTGTCTTGGTTTCGTCATCGAGCGCATCATAGGCCGCGCGCATGTCGGCAAATTCAGTGTTGCCGCCCTTCGGGTTCACCACGCGCGCCGACAGCAGCGAAAATTTTGCGGGGATGGGGCGAAACGAGCTGTCGGAATGCCAGAGGCAATTGCCGAGATTGAACAGATGCGTGCGGCTGTCCTTCGCCAGCGGTTTGCCGTCCTTGCCGAGATTGCTGACATCGTTCAGTCCCGAGCGGAGGCGATAGTCCTTTTCCTTGGTGACGGTGCCGCCGCGCGCATCTTCGCGCTGGCCGAAATTCAGCGCGAAGGCCATCTGCTGCTCGTCGGTGATGTCCTGGTCGTGAAAAACCAGCACCGCGTATCTGTCCATCGCAGCCTCGATTTGGCGCGCCTCATCCTTTGTGAGCGGCTGGCGCAAATCGAGGCCCGAGACCTCGCCGACAAAATGCTTCTGAAGCTGCCGGATGGCGATCGTCATTGCGATTCTCCTGGCGCTCTCCCGGGGCCTGCAAGCGGTTTGCCCGCTCTGTTCGTGAAAAGGGTATCCCCGCGCCTGCCGCTGTCAACGCTATGCGCGCATGGCTCTCACGCGTTCCGCGCCATCAGGCCGCCGTCGATCGGAATCACCGCGCCGGTCAGGAACGAGGCTGCCGGCAGGCACAGGCTCAAGGTCATGTGCGCGACCTCCTCGGGGTCGCCATAGCGGCCAAGTGCGGTGCGGCGCTTGGCATAGATCGTCTTGTGATCTTCCGGAATCCGGTCGGTGATCGCGGTGCGGATCGGCCCCGGACAGATGCAGTTCACGGTGATGCCCTCGCGGCCGAGCTCGACGGCGAGCGAGCGCGTCAGGCTCGCAACGCCGCCCTTGGCGGCCGAATAGGGGCTGTGCAGCGCGGTTGCGCCGAGCGCCTCTGTGGACGCGATATTGACGATGCGCGGGCTCTTCGATTTGCGCAGGTAGGGCAGGGCCGCGCGGATGATGCGCGGATGCGCCGTCAACATCACCGCAATGCCCTTGGCCCAGGCATCTTCGTAAGCTTCGTCGTCGATCGCGACGCGCACGGAAATGCCGGCATTGTTGACGACGATGTCGAGCCCGCCGAAATGCGCGGCGACGTCGCCCACCACGCGGCTGATCTCCTTGGCGTTGGCAACATCGAGCTTCCACGCCTCGGCGGAGCCGCCGCTGGCGGTGATCTCCCTGGCGACGGCTTGCGCGCCATCCGCATCGTAGTCGGTCACGGCGACATTGGCGCCCTCCGCGGCGAACACGCGTGCGGTGGCGCGTCCCGTGCCGCTTGCCGCACCCGTAATGAGAACGGTCAATCCCCTGACGGATCGGCTGAGCTGCTTGAACTCTGGCATGCAGTTTCCTCGAGGCCCGCTTGTCTATTGTTGTGTGATTGACAAGGCTGGCATCGATCCGCACACACGTCAAACAAAGCAAAAGCAAAGGGAGGCCGCGATGAACGAGCTCGATTTCTCGAGTAAGCAGGTTCTGGTCGTCGGCGGTTCCAGCGGCATCGGTAACGGCATCGCACAGGCTTTTCGTGGCAAGGGCGCGCAAGTTGCGGTCTACGGCACGCGCGCCCATGCGAAGGACTATTCGGCGGAGGAGGGATCGGATCTCACGGGCCTTGTTTACGCCCAGCTCGATGTCAGCGATGCCAGGGCGATCGAAGCGTTCAAGCCGTCGTTCGAACGTCTCGACGTGCTGGTGCTGGCACAGGGTGCAGTGATCTATCACCGCGGCGAATTCGAGATGGCCGGTTTCCGCAGGGTGGTCGAAGTCAACCTCATGAGCCTGATGGCCTGTGCCACGCGCTTTCATCCCATGTTGCGGGATGCGCAGGGGTCGCTGATCATCGTCTCGTCGACCGCCGCCTATCACTCCACCATGGGCAATCCGGCCTACAATGCCTCGAAGACCGGTGCGGTCGGATTGACGCGGACGCTGGGCGAAGCCTGGGCTGAGGACGGCATCCGCGTCAACGGCATCGCGCCGGGGCTCGTCGATACCAAGATGACCAAAGTCACGACCTCCAATCCCCAGCGGCTCGAGGGAGCGCTGTCACGCATTCCGCTGCGGCGATTGGGCACGCCGGCTGATATGGCCGGTGCGGCCTTGTTCCTGGCTTCGCCGTTGTCGTCCTACATCATTGGTCAGACCATCGTCGTCGACGGCGGGCTCATTCTCTAAGCGACGATGCGGAACTGCGCTGCGGCTGATCGGTTACTTCGGCTGACCCTCGAGGAGGACCACCATGGACAACGATCGGATTGCCGGATCAGCCAAGGAGTTTGCCGGACGCGTCGAAGGTGCGGTCGGTGAGATGACGGGAGACGCGAAGACGCAGGCCTCGGCCAAGGCGCGCGAAGCGGCCGGCACCGTGCAGAACCTGTACGGCCAGGCGAAGGATGCCGCGCGCGATGCTACGGATACCGCTGCCGGCTACGCGAAGGATGCGTATGAAGCTGGCCAGGATACATTCCGCGACGGTACGCAGGCACTTGCAAAGAGAGTGCAGGACAACCCGCTCGGCGCGCTGCTGATCGCCGGCGGCATCGGCTTTGCGCTCGCGCTGTTGATGTCGCGGCCAGCCCGCCGCCCGCCGCCCCGCTGGCGCTACTACAGCTAGCCTACTCGAGACGACTATCTATCGCGGCGGATTACCCCAGAATTCCGCCGATCGCCCAACGTTGCCCGGCGGACGCGGGATCGCCGGATTTGGATTGCGCGGCGGCTGCGGCGCCAGTTGACGCGGCGGCGATGGCGAGCCGAAGCTGAAGAAATCGCGCAGCGATGGCGTTGCCTGCGCCGGTTGCTGGACCGGCGGCTTCTTCGGCGCGGGCTTTGGCGGCGCAATCGCGGCAGCAGCATTCGGCGCGGTGCCCGCACTTGGATTAGTGGCGCCGCCCTCAGGCGTCGTCGCTGCGACCGGCGTATCACCCTTGGCCTGCTCGCGGCCGACCTCGCGCCGTGGCCAGGCATAGTCGTCGGCGCGGCCTGCCGGCGGTGTCAGTGGCTCGCCCTTCACCAGCGTCTTGGCCGCGAGTGCATCGACGGCCGCCGGACGCGATCCCGGTCCGCCCAGCAACTGATCGGTGGAAATCGAGGCCGCAACGAGCGGCACGATCGGCCCCGCAAGCGGTCGCGGCGCGGGCTTGCCGGGCTCGGCGCTGGTATCCGGCGTTGCCGGCTCGCTCGGCAATGCGATCGGGCCTGAGCGCCCAGCCAGCAGACGCGTAATCTCACGCTCGACATAGTGTGCGAGCTTGCGTGCGCCGGCCTTGGTGAAATAGACGCCATCAGAGGTGCGGAGCTGACGGATCTGGCCTTCGAAGTCCGGGCCCTTCTGGAGGAAGCGGCCCGCTTCGTCGACAAAGCCGTCCCAGACGTCGACATAAGTGATACCGGCCTTTGCTGCGCCTTCCCGATAGAGCGAATCCAGGAACAGCATGTCCGCGGTGCCCTTCGGACCGCGGATCGCGGGTAGGCCGACCCAGAGCACCGGCACGCCCTTGGCCTTGAGCACGCCGATCAGCTCCTCGATCTTCTTGCCGTAGAGCTCGACCCAGCGGTCGTCGCGGAATTCATAGAGCCCGTTCGGCGAGCGCGCGGTTTTTTCCGGCGCGGCGGTCTGCGGTGCATCGGCATTGTCGGCGTCGTCCTGCGGCAGGTCGGGGTCTGCCGGCTTGTCGTCGGGTTTGGCGGCAGCATCCGGGCCGGGCTTGGTGTCCGTCTTGCCGTCCGCAGGTTTGCCTTGCGGCTTGGCGCGCGCGCCCTTGTCGTTCTTCTTGTCGGCAGGCTTGTCGGATTTGTCCGCGGCGGGCTCGCGGATTGCCAGGCGGTCGTTCAGGCCGAGCATGACGACGATGACGTCGGGCTTCTCAGTCTCGAGAATGCCCTTGGCCGCGGTAGCCCAGTCCGAGGGCTCACCCTTCGGCTGGTACTTGATCAGGCCGGACGTGGTCTTGTGCTTGCGGATCACACCCATGTCAGGCTGCTCGGTGTAGGCGTCCTCAAGGCCATAGGCGAGCCAGTCGGCCATGGCGTCGCCGATCACGAGAACGTTCTTCTCGGGAGTCGTGTCGCGCTTGGCAGGCGCGGGCGCACGCGAAAAATCCTGGCGCGGGGCCTGCTGCTGCTGAGGCTGCTGGAATGGTGCGAAGAAGTCGCCGCCGAACCAGCCACCACCACTGCGCGGTGGCGCAGACCGCTGCGGCGGACCGCCGAAGCCGGGGAAGTTGAAGAACTGCGCCGACGCAGGGCCCGCAATCGACACCATGATCGCAAGCGCCGTCCCCAGCGCGATCAACGGGCCGGTCTCGGTCAGCGCCTTGAAAAATGATTTCGGCTTCGACATGCAGTTCTGAGGCACGTGCCACGGTTTCGGAATAGGCCCGATATAATAGCGGAATCGGGCCGCAAACGGGCAGATTTGATTGCGCCATACACCGGGGAACTGCCGCCCTCGTCAAGGCCGGAGGCCGGATTTCGTGTTCAGGGTTACTTTCGGGACGGATTTACCGTCCGCGCAGCCGTTCCAGCATGTCGGAAGAGGCAAATCCGTCCGCGGGCGCCCCGATCGAGGCCTGGAAGTTGCGCAAGGCGTCGCGGGTCTGGCCGCCGAACTGGCCGTCGGGCGTGCCCTTGTAGAAGCCGCGCTGGACCAGGAGCTGCTGCAATTCCAACCGCTCGGCGCGGGACAGCTCCCGCTCCTGCCGCGGCCAGGGCTGCACGAAGGGCTGGCCACCCCGCAGCCGGTCAGCGAAATGGCCGATCGCCAGCGCGTAGGCCTCGGCCGGGTTGTACTTCATGATCACGCGGAAATTCTGCAGCATCAGGAAGCGCGGCCCTTGGGCGCCGGCCGGTGCGAGCAGGTAGGCCTTGTCGGCCGGGTGCGGGAAGGGCTGGCTGGTCGCGCGCGTGATGCCAAGCTTCTCCCATTGCGCGATCGTCATCGCCTTGGCGCGGTCGGCCAGCATGTAGTTGAAGCCGTCGGGCACCATCACCTCGTAGCCCCAGCTAGCGCCGCTCTGCCAGCCGTCCTTCTTCAGATTGTTGGCGGTGGACGCGATCAGGTCTGAAGGATTGTCGACGACGTCGCGCCGGCCGTCCCCGTCGCCGTCCACGGCAAAGCGCTTGAACGCGGTCGGCATGAACTGCGTGGGGCCGAACGCGCCGGCCCAGGAGCCGCGCATTTGTTCGGGCCGCAGATCGCCACGGTTGAGGATTTCCAGCGCGGAGAGGAACTCATCCCTAAAATAGGCCTGGCGGCGGCCGATGCAGGCCAGCGTCGCGGTGGATTGCAGCACGCTTCGGTCGCCCATCTGGGTCGAGTAGTTGGATTCGATGCCCCAGATCGCCGCGATGATGTAGCGGTCGACGCCATAAGCTTTCTCCGTGGCGTCGAACTGCGCCTTGTACTTGGCGAGGATCTCCTTGCCCTTGGCGAGGCGGTTGTCGTTCACGAGGATGTCGAGATAGTCCCAGATCGATTTGGTGAACTCCGGCTGCGAGTCCAGGAGATCCATGATGCGCAGGTCGGGTGTGAGCCCGGCGGTGAACTGCTGAAAATTCTCCTGCGTGATGTTGCGGCGTGCGGCATCAGGCCACATCGATGCAACGCAATTGTCAAAATTCGCGGCGGCCTCCCGGATCGCGGCTGCGGTCATCAGGGGGTGGCCGGAAGCGCCGTCCTCGCCGCTCCAAGATTGACTTCCGGCCTGCGCGCCGCCCGGACCGGGTGCAGGTTGCGCCGGCGACGGGTTGGAGCCGGAGAAGATGCCGCCGAACAGGTTCGACAAGCCATTTGATCCCTGCGCGCGCGCTTGAAGCGGGAACAGCAGGGCGGCCGCAATCAGGGTTGCGCCGGTCATTCCTGCAAGTCCTGCCATCGATCGCCTCATGTCCCAGCTGTGCGGCCAAAATCCGGCTGCAGGAGGCCGTTGTTACGGTTGCCAACACCTTAACGAAAGTGAAATTTTGTAGATGGCCTTTTCCTTTGAATCCCGGGGCAGGGGCCCAACATCCGCCTTTGTTACCGGCTGCAAACCGGCTAGCAAGATGTCATTGCTCTCCGTCCGCACGTCCCAAGGTATTCGATCAATCCCATGAAAATCCGCAAAGCCGTATTCCCCGTCGCCGGCCTCGGCACCCGCGTGCTGCCCGCCACCAAGGCGATGCCCAAGGAAATGCTCACCATCGTCGACAAGCCGCTGATCCAGTACGTCTATGACGAAGCGAGAGAGGCCGGCATCGAGCATTTCGTCTTCGTCACCGGGCGCAACAAGAACGTCATCGAAGACCACTTCGACCGCATGTTCGAGCTCGACTCGACGCTCGCCGCGCGCGGCAAGAGGGTCGAGCAGGAAGTCCTCGCGCAAAACCAGCCGGAGGCCGGCGCGGTCAGCTTCACCCGCCAGCAGGCACCGCTCGGCCTCGGCCACGCGGTCTGGTGTGCGCGCGACATCGTCGGCAACGAACCGTTTGCCGTCGTACTGCCCGACGAGCTCGTGCTCAATACGCCGGGGTGCCTGAAGCAGATGATCGAGGCCGCAAGCCAGCTTGGCGAGAAGTCCAACGTGCTCGCTGTCGAGGCCGTGCCGGACCATCTCACGCATCAATACGGCATCTGCGGCGTGGGAAAACGCAGCGGCAAGATCTTCGAGGTCGATGGCATGGTGGAGAAGCCGCCGAAAGGCACCGCGCCCTCCAACCTGTCGATCACCGGCCGCTACATTCTGCAGCCCGAGATCTTCAAGATCCTGGAGACCCAGGAGCGTGGCGCCGGCGGCGAGATCCAGCTCACGGACGCCATGATCGGACTCGCCAAATCGCAGAAGTTCTACGGCGTCGAGTTCGAAGGCGAGCGCCATGATTGCGGCTCCAAGGCCGGCTTCCTGCGCGCCAACATCGCCTATGGCCTGAAGCGCCCCGAACTGCGCGACGGCCTGCTCGCGGAGATGAAGAAGTATCTGGGCGGATAGCGAACTCTCGCCTCGGGTGTCATTGCGAGGAGCCACGCGGTCCCGCCTTGGCGGGCCGGATGACAGGCTCCGCGACGAAGCAATCCAGAATCTCTCCGCGGCGACAGCCTGGATTGCTTCGCTTCGCTCGCAATGACGGTGTGGCGTGTTCACGCCACCAGCGAAAGTTTCGGAATGTTCGCGACCACGGACTGGTTGCGGCCGCCGGCTTTGGCGGCATAAAGCGCTTTATCCGCGGCGGTCACCAGGATGGACCAGTCCATGCCGGCCGTGGGGACGAGGCTGGCGATGCCGCAGGAGACCGTCGTGCTCGCCTGGTCGTCGGACCAGCCCTGCACCTTGCAGCGGATCGTCTCGGCGATCTTGAACGCGTCCGCTTCCGAGGTGCCCGGCAGCAGCACGGCAAATTCCTCGCCACCATAGCGCGCGGGGCAATCGCCGGCGCGGCGAACGGAATCGGAGATGCAGATGGCGATGCCGACCAGCACCTGGTCGCCGGCCTGGTGGCCGAATGTGTCGTTGTAAGCCTTGAAGTGATCGGCGTCGATCATCAAGAGGGCGACCGGCGTCTTCTGCCGCATGGCGCGCCGCCATTCGACGTCGATCACGGAATCGAACTTGCGACGGTTTCGCAGGCCCGTGAGCGCGTCGGTGGTTGCCATCTCCTCGAGCTTGTTTTCCGCCTTGGCGCGTCGGCCGATCTCGCGCGCCAGCACCGCCGTCGAGCCCAGCACGAACAATGCGAGCACCAACACCACGGCGCCGATGCGCAAGGCTTCCTTCTGCCAGAGCTCGAACACGGCGCTGAGCGGCTTGCCGGCGACGACGAACAGGGGGGTGGTGGTACTGCCGCTGCGGACATAGAGGCGCGGCGTCGTATCCACCGGGCCCTGTCCCGCAAAAGAACCGCCTTCCTTCAGATTGTCCGCCTTCCAGTTCTGCCGGTCGGCCAGATTTCTGCCGATCACGTCGAGATCGAATGGCCGCCGCATCATAATGGTGCGGTCGCGCTTGAGCACGGTGATGGTGTCCTGCGGATCGAGGCTCAGCCGCTCGAACAGCTCGTGGAAGTAGCTGAAGCGGATCGAGCCCGCGACGACGCCCATGAAGCCGCCGTCCTGATCGCTGACCCGCCGGCTCAGCACGATGGCATAGGCGCCGCGAAACAGCATCGGCCGGCTGATGAACAGCCCTGCATTGGGGTTGTCGCGATGAACCCGGAAATATTCCTCGTCGGAGCGATTCTCCGGGACCGGGTCCAGCGTGGATGCATCGATGGTCAGCTTGCCGTCGGTGTCGAACACCTGAATGGCGCCAAAATGCTTGGCGGTTGTGGCGTGGTCGAACAGGATGAGCTGCCGGATCGATTTGCTGACCGTCCCGATTTCGGGCAGCAGCATGTTGCTGGCCACCGCCTTAAGCGACAGGTCGTAGATCTCGATGTTGCGGCTGATGTCGGCTTCGATGGTCGTAGTCAGGTTTTCCAGGGTCTGGCGGGCGAGCGCCTCCTCGCCACGGCGCATGTCCAACATCACGTTGACGCAAATGGCGGAAAAGCCGATCACCGTCACGACCGACGAGATGATCAGCAACTTCGCCGAGATTCGCCACGGCCGCCGGGCCGTGCCTTCGCGCCATCCAGCCAGCATCACTTGCTCCCGACACTAGTGGATGCACCTGAAATCTTGAGTAGTCTTTAAACTGAGACGCCGGTGCCGCAATCAGTTAAGAAACGGTTTCCGGGGCTAACGCTTTTCGGCAAGGGCGGGCCCCCGACGAACGATCGAGGACGACGGTGAACGACTACGACGCGTTGCGCGATTACCTGAAGCGGCAGAAGCAGATGGAGCTCGTGCTGAGCTTTGACCAGATCGAGGAGATCATCGGCGCAGCCCTGCCGCGTGCGGCGCAGCGCGCCTCATGGTGGGACAGTCTGCGCAGCCCCGACATCCAGATGCCGCAGCGCGAAGCCTGCCTCGCCGCGGGCTTCGTGGCGACACGGATGCCTGATGGTGCGAGCGTGCGGTTTACGAAGCGGAAGAACGACCGGCGGAGGTAGCGCGACGATCGGCGGTCTCTCCCCATCCAACAGTATCGTAGGGTGGGCACGGCGCAAGTGCGCCTTTGCCCACGATACGATACCGGACACGCGGCGAGATCAGCTCGCTGCTTCCAGCCGCACTTCCGTAAGCAGCCGCATCGCGGCGTCGGCGTCCATCGGCTCGCCGAAGGCGAAGCCCTGCGCGTATTCGCAGCCGAGCTGGTAGAGCTCGACAGCGTCCGAGTCGGTCTCCGCGCCTTCCGCCACCACGTCCATGCCGAGATCGTGCGCCAGTGCGATGATCGACTTCAGGATCACGGGGCGGGTGCCGCGGCTCGTGGTGCGCACGAAGGACTGGTCGATCTTGATGGTGTCGAACGGAAAGCGCTGGAGATAGGCGAGCGAGGAATGGCCGGTGCCGAAATCGTCGAGCGAAAGCCCGGTGCCGAGCTCGCGGATCCGAGTCAGCATCTGGGCTGCGTGCTCCGGATTCTCCATCACCAGCGATTCCGTCAATTCCAGTTTCAGCGTGCCGCGCGCGACCGAGGAGCGCGACAGCACGGTGCGGATGTCGTGGATGAGGTCGTGGCGGAGCAATTGCCGCGAGGAGACGTTGACGGATGCGAAGATCGGCTCGCGTGAGCGCATTGCGCGCTGCCAGACCGAGAGCTGCTTTGCGGTCTGGTCGAGCACGAAGAGGCCGAGGTCGACGATGAGGCCGGTCTCTTCGGCAATCGTGATGAATTCCGAGGGCGACATCCGTCCCAGTTTTGGATGATCCCAGCGCGACAGCGCCTCGAAGCCGGCGATCGAGCGATCTTCCAGCCGCACGATCGGCTGGTAGAGGATCGTCAACTCCTGCCGCTCGATGGCCCGGCGGAGCTCGCTTTCCAGCGTCAGGCGGTCGGTTTTTCGCGCGCGCATCGCCGGCTTGTAGACGTCGATGCGATCGCCGCCGATCCGCTTGGAATGATACATCGCAAGCTCGGCGTCCTTGATGATCTCGTCCGTAAGCTGGACTTGCGGATCAGAGAGCGCGAGGCCAATCGAGGCGGTGAGGAAGATCTCGCGGTCGTTGAAGGCGATTGGCGCGCGGATGGTCTTGCGGATGGTCTCGGCAAAGGCGGTGATGCGGGCCGGGTCCTGCTCGGACAGCAGGATCAGGCCGAACTGGTCGCCGGCGAGCCGCGCCAGCGTATCCTGCGGCTTCAGGATGCGGGTGAGGCGGCGGGCGAGCGTGAGCAGGATGGAATCGCCGACCGCGATGCCGACGGAATCGTTGACCTGCTTGAAACGGTCGAGATCGATGACCATCAGCGTCGGCCGCAGCGTCGGCATGGTCTTGGCGAAATTGGCGACCGCGCCGAGGCGGTCCATGAACAGCTTGCGGTTGGGCAGGCCGGTCAGATTGTCGTGCACGGAATCGTGCAGCAGGCGTTCCTCGGCATTGCGCAGCTCGGTCACATCGGTGAGCGTGCCGACGACGCGCGAGACCTCGCCGTCGGAGCCGACCACGGGACGTGCCTTCAGTGCGAACCACATGAAATGGCCGTCCGGAGTGCGCAAGCGGAAATCCTGCACCAGGCGGCCGCGGCGCTGGTCGAGCACGCTGTCGAGCGCGGCACGGAAGCGATCCTGGTCGAGCGGATGCAGCACCTCCAGCCAGGTCGCAGCCGGCCCTTCCAGCGTGCCGCGTTTCAGGCCGAGCAGCGCCTCGGTCTCGGGGCTGGTGAACACCTTGTCGGCGGAAACGTCCCAGTCCCAGATCAGATCGCCGGAGCCGGCCAGCGCGAGCGCCCGCCGCTCGATGTCGGATACGACGCCGGTGGTGGCGCCGCCGCCGGCGAAGGCGTGTTGCATGACCGTGAAGCCGATCAGCATCACGATCAGCACCAGGCCGCCGAGCAGCGCGGGTCCGACGATGTCGTTGGTCACGGAGCCCGCGACCGTCATGCCGGCCGCGACCACCCAGATCACGAGCAGGAACCAGGTCGGGATCAACAACACCGCGCGGTCAAAGCCATGGGTCGAGAGATAGACGATCAGCGCAAAGCCGGCGAAGGCGATCAGCACCAGGGACATGCGCGCGATCCCGGAGGCGACCGCTGGATCGAACAGCGCGAGCGCGACGAGCGAGCCCAGGAACGCGAGCCAGCCCACGGTGATGTGCGAATAGCGCACATGCCAGCGGCTGAGGTTGAGATAGGCGAACAGGAACACCAGCAGCGTCGCGGCCAAAATCGCTTCGCCCGCCGCGCGCCAGATGCGCTCGGCGTTGTTCGACATGTCGAGCACCTTGCCCCAGAAGCCGAAATCGACGCCGATATAGACAAGCACTGCCCAGGCGAGCGCCGCGGCGGCCGGGAACATGATGCTGCCCTTCACCACGAACAGGATGGTGAGCACGAGCGCAAGCAGGCCCGAGATGCCGATCACGATGCCCTGGTAGAGCGTGAACGAGTTGACCTTGTCCTTGTAGGCTTCCGGCTCCCACAGATAGAGCTGAGGAAGCTTGTCGGTGCGCAGCTCCGCGACGAAGGTGACGACGGAGCCGGGGTCGAGCGTGATGCGGAAGACGTCTGCGGTCGCGCTCTCCTGGCGCTCGGGCCGGTCACCGATCGAGGGCGTGATGGTCGCGATGCGCGACAGTCCGAGGTCCGGCCACAGCAGGCCCGACGAGACGATGCGGTAATGCGGCGCGACGATCAGGCGATCGAGCTGGTCGTCGGTGTTGTTGGCGAGCGCGAACACCACCCAGTTCTGGCCGCCCTCGCGCGCGCGCACCTCGATGCGGCGGACGATGCCGTCGGTGCCGGGTGCGGTGGACACCTGGATTCGGTCAGCGTCACTGCGCTGGTGCTCGAGTACGGCGGTGAGGTCGATCGCGGGCGCGTCGCTGCGGACGCTGACGGCATCAAGCGCGCGTGCAGGCGACGCGGCGACAAGAATCATGAGGCCCAGCGCTATGGGCGCGAGGCACCTGATCAGACGCAAGGTCAGTTCTCCGCGTTCGACGCAAACTCTTCAGTGCTAACCGCATTTCCGAACGTAACGAGATGGTTCGGCGCTTCGCGATAGATGCCACGAAAGCGAGGAAAATCAAAGGGTTTCCGCCTCGCCTGCGGGTCGTGCGGGTTAGACCTCCAACACAATTTTGCCAATATGTGCACTCGTCTCCATCCGCCGGTGCGCCTCTGCCGCCTTTTCCAGCGGGAAAGTGCTGTCCATCAGCGGTTTGATGCGGCCTTCGCGCAAGAGCGGCATCACCTTGGCCTCGATCGCGGCCACCATCGCCGCCTTGTCCGCATTACTACGGGGGCGCAGCGTCGAGCCGGTATGGGTGAGGCGCTTCACCATGACCTTGGCGATGTTGACGTTGACCTTGGGGCCGTTGAGGGTTGCGATCTGTACGATGCGGCCGTCGACCGCGGCGGCATCATAGTTGCGGTCGACATAGTCGCCGGCGACCATGTCGAGGATCAGGTTGGCGCCGGCATTGCCGGTCTCCGCCTTGACCACGGCAACGAAGTCCTCGGTCTTGTAGTTGATGGCGCGGTCGGCGCCCAGCTTGAGGCAGGCATCGATCTTGTCCTGCGAGCCGACGGTGACGATGACCTTCGCACCGAACGCTTTCGCAAGCTGGATCGCCATCGTGCCGATGCCGGAGGAGCCGCCATGGACCAGCAGCGTCTCGCCGGCCTTCAGCCCACCGCGCTCGAACACGTTGTGCCAGACCGTCATCAGGGTTTCCGGCAGCGCGCCGGCTTCCTGGATCGACAGCGCCGGCGGCACGCTCATGGCCTGGGCGTCCTGGGCGATGCAGTACTGCGCGTAGCCGCCGCCTGCGACCAGCGACATCACCTTGTCGCCGATCTTGTGCCGCTTGGCGTTGTTGCCGACCGCCACTACTTCGCCCGCAACCTCCAGCCCCGGCAGATCGCTGGCGCCGGGTGGCGGCGGATACGCGCCGGAGCGTTGCGCCACGTCGGGCCGGTTCACGCCGGCGGCCATCACCCTGATCAGGATCTCGTCGGGACCCGGCTGTGGCAGCGCACGCTGCTCCGGCACCAGCACCTCGGGGCCGCCGGGCTTGGAGATGGCGACCACGGTCATTTGCGCAGGCAGCTTTTCCATGATTTGTCCTTGATTGTCCCCGTGCCTTAGGGGTGCAGGAAGAACGAGGCAATTGATTAGCCAGCGGGCTACGCGCTGGCAACCGCTTCGGGTTCGGTTGTGATGGAGGAGAGATGATGGCGATGGACGATGACGACCGGCCACGCAAGAAGATCACCCACGAGATCGGACAGGACCTCTCACTGTTATCGGTCGAGGAATTGACCGAGCGCATTTCACTGCTGAAATCCGAGATTGCAAGGCTCGAGGAAGCGGCAACCAAGAAGCGCGCCTCGCGCGATGCCGCGAATAGCGTTTTCAAGACGTAGCAACACTTGCAGTCCTCATCCTGAGGAGCGGCCGAAGGCCGCGTCTCGAAGGATGGCCGCGGAAACCGGGCCTTCATGGTTCGAGACGCGCGCGATGCGCGCTCCTCACCATGAGGATTGATGGTCCGCCCGCTGAAGCCGCTGTCCTTGAGACTGTTCCGCACCCCCCCTCGGCCAATGGCCGACATGGCTAACGAACCCTCAAAAAAATCGCTCGTTTACGGTCGATTAAGCTTTCGCGTTTATGACTGGAACCGTCCTCGTTTGGACACCGAGTGGCTCCTGTCCACTCTGTTTGACGCCTCCCTGTTATCAACTTTCAAAGCCGCCGGTCTCCGGCGGCTCTTTTTTTGCCCTTGTTTTGCTTCTTGCGTGTCCCGGCTTGGTGCAATCAGGCGCGGAAACCATAAACGCGGTTGCTGCTGGACTTCGCGGCCGGCCCGCGCAATGATTTGTTCATCATAAGCCGGCGCCAAAGCCGGATGGTAAACAGTTGCGTAAGGGGCGTTAACCATGGAACGTTTGCAAGCCGACGGCGCTCTCGTTCAACTCAGCGAACGGTTCACCAATTCGGCTGCGTTCGGTGCGTTGTTCCGCGAAGGCATGGACCTGGTCGAAGAGACCGCCGCCTATCTCGACGGCGCCGGCCGTACCGAGGCCAAGGCGCTCGACCGCGCCGTCAGCCTGACCTACGCCACCGAAAGCATGCGTCTCACCACCCGCCTGATGCAGCTCGCATCCTGGTTGCTCCTGCACCGCGCGGTGAAGGAAGGCGAGATGACGCTGCTTCAGGCCAACCGCGAAAAGACCAAGGTCAAGCTGACCGCGGCCGATCCCGGCCCCACCGATACGATCGAGAAGCTGCCGCAGCAATTGCAGGACCTGATCACCCGCTCGATGAGCCTGCAGACGCGCGTGCGCCGCCTCGACACCAGCATCCACACCCCGCCGACGGACCGCATGCCGATCGGCAATCCCCTGGTGCCCCAGCTCAACGCGCTCAAGGCCGCGTTCGAGGGGTAAGCGTTCAGGCGCAAGGGTGGGCAAAGGCGCAACTGCGCCTTGCCACCATCCATCCTTTCAGATCGTCGCGAGAAATGGCGGGCACGCTTCGCTTTGCCCACCCTACAGACCTTTGGCTCGTTTGAGGGCTCAAACAAAAACGCCCCTGGTCTCCCAGGGGCGTTTTTCGTCGCGGCCTGATCGGCCGGATCAATCCTTCTTGAGGAAGCCCGAGAACTTCTTCTGGAACCGGGAGACGCGGCCGCCGCGGTCCATGATCTGGGCGGAGCCGCCGGTCCAGGCCGGGTGCGACTTCGGGTCGATGTCGAGCTGGAGCTTGTCGCCTTCCTTGCCCCAGGTGGAGCGGGTCTGGTACTCGGTACCGTCGGTCATCACGACGGTAATCGTATGATAATTCGGGTGAATCTCGGCTTTCATGGCAATTCCTCGGCGCCCCGGCGCCTCATTGAGTGGCTAGCGAATGACGGATTTGGGCGGCTCTATACCCCACGAAACCTCGCAAAACAAGCCATTGCGGGATGAGCGAACCGGGCTTGCCCCTAAGGGACATCCCGGATTTGCTACTACCTTTGCACCAGCCTATTGGGAGCGGACTAATCCAATGGGTCGGATCTCATGAGCGCAGTGGAACGGCTTGATGACGTCGATCAGGGCGAGATGAACGCCGCGGACACCCCTTCGATCGAGGCCGAGCTGATCGAGCAGCCGGCCAAAGGTCGGGCAAAGCTGCGGCCGCTGATGGCGCTGGCGCCCTATGTGGGTCGCTATCGCGGCCGCGCGGCGCTTGCCTTCGTCGCGCTGACGATTGCCGCGCTGACCACGCTTTTGGTGCCGGTCGCGGTGCGGCGGATGATCGATTTCGGCTTCACGCCGGAAGGCATCGCGCTGATCAACAGCTATTTTGCGGTGATGATCGCGGTGGTCGCGGTGCTCGCGCTGGCAAGCGCGGCGCGCTACTACCTCGTGATGACGATCGGCGAGCGCATCGTCGCCGATCTCCGCCGCGACGTGTTCGGCCATCTGCTCTCGCTCTCGCCGACCTTCTTCGATTCCGCACGCAGCGGCGAGCTGGTCTCGCGGCTCACCGCCGACACCACCCAGATCAAGTCCGCGGTCGGCGCGTCGGTGTCAATCGCACTGCGCAACATGATGATGTTCTTGGGCGCGGTCGCGATGATGGTGATCACGAGCCCACGCCTCTCGGGCTTCGTGCTGCTCGCCATTCCCCTGATCGTGCTGCCGCTGGTCGCCTTCGGGCGCTGGGTGCGGCGGCTGTCGCGCAACGCGCAGGATACGCTCGCCGACGCCTCGGCCTATGCCTCCGAGCTGGTCGGTGCCATCCGCACCGTGCAGGCCTATACCAGCGAGCAGCTCGCCGGAAAGCGCTTCGGCGGCGAGGTCGAGCAGGCCTATGAGGCGGCGCGCACCTCGACACAGGCGCGCGCAGTGCTGACCGCCATCATCATCTTCATCGTGTTCACGAGCGTGGTCGCGATCCTCTGGATCGGCTCGCATGACGTCCTGATCGGCTCGATCACGCCCGGCCGTCTCGGTCAGTTCGTGCTCTACGCGGCATTTGCCGCCGCCGGCCTTGGCCAGCTCAGCGAGGTCTGGGGCGAGGTCGCGGCCGCCTCCGGTGCCGCCGAGCGCCTGTTCGAGATCCTGCACGTGCAGCCGGAGATCACGGCGCCGGCGATGCCGCGCGCGCTGCCGTCGCCCGCGCGCGGCGAGGTCGGCTTTGACAAGGTGAGCTTCGCCTATCCGGCGCGGCCCGACGTCAAGGTGCTCGATGGCGTTTCGCTCAACGTACGCCCCGGCGAGAAGGTTGCGATCGTCGGTCCGTCCGGCGCCGGCAAGAGCACGCTGTTTCATCTCCTGCTGCGGTTCTACGATCCGAAGCTGGGCGCGATCGCGCTCGACGGCGTGCCGGTCAGATCGGCTGATCCGCGTGAGTTGCGCGCGCGCATCGCGCTGGTGCCGCAGGAATCGGTGGTGTTCGCCGCTACCGCCCGCGAGAACATCCGCTTCGGCCGGCCCGACGCGACCGACCCCGAGGTCGAGCGTGCCGCCGAGCTGGCGCACGCCGCCGAGTTCATCCGCCGCCTGCCGGAAGGGTTTGAGACCCCGCTTGGCGAGCGCGGCGTGACGCTGTCCGGCGGCCAGCGCCAGCGCATCGCGATCGCGCGCGCGATCCTGCGCGATGCGCCACTGCTGCTGCTGGATGAAGCAACCTCGTCGCTGGACGCGGAAAGCGAGACGCTGGTTCAGACTGCGCTGGAAGAGCTGATGAGCCATCGCACCACGATCGTGATCGCCCATCGCCTCGCCACCGTGCTGTCATGCGACCGCATCCTGGTGATGGACCAGGGCCGGATCGTCGAGCAGGGCACGCATGCCGAGCTGGTCGCGGCGAACGGGCTCTATGCGCGGCTGGCAAGGTTGCAGTTCGAGGGGGCGTGAGGGCGCCTCCCGGTCCAAACCTCGAAAACAACCCCATGCAAAGTAGAACGGCAGTTGCCGGTGGCGGGGCGTAAGTGCCTCAAGTTCCTGTCATTGCCGCGCTCGCAATGACGGCCGGGTGCGGGGCTGGCTGCCGCGCCTACGGCTTCCATTCCATCTTCAGCACCGGCCGTCCCGAGGTCGGGTTCACGTCGTCGCCCGCGTGGGCAAAGCCGTTGCGCTCGTAGAAGCGGATGGCGCGGGTGTTGTCCTTGTTGACGAGCAGCGTGACGCCTTTCGGCGAGAGGCGCTTGGCCTCATCCACAAGAAGCCGCGCAGTATCCGAACCCCATTGTCCGGGATCGACCACGAGCTGGTCGAGATAACCTTCGCCGTCGATGGTGACGAAGCCGATCAGCGCGCCGTCCTGCTCGGCGACGACGATCGCCGCCTTCGGCACCAGATCCTTGCGCCAGCGCTCGCGCCACCAGTCGCGCCGCGCCGCGAAGTCGATCTGCGGATAGGCCTGCTGCCAGGTGCGATGCCACAGATCGATCGCCGCCGCCTCGTCCTCGGCGCGATAGGGGCGGAGGTGGAAGCTCACTACCGCTCCGTTAGCTTCAGCTCGATGCGGCGGTTCCGCTTGAAGGCGTCCTCGGTGTTGCCGGTGTCGAGCGGCTGGAATTCGGCAAAGCCGGCGGCGACCAGGCGCTCGGCGGGCACGCCGAGCGAGATCAGGTATTGCACCACCGAGATCGCGCGGGCCGATGACAATTCCCAGTTGGACTTGAAGTTGGCACCGCTGACCGGCCGCACGTCGGTATGGCCATCGACGCGCAGCACCCAGGGGATCTCGCTCGGGATCTTGCCGTTGAGCTCGTTCAGCGCGCTTGCGACCGTGTCGAGCTCGGTGCGGCCCTCGGGTAGGAGCGTTGCCTGGCCGGTGTCGAAGAACACTTCGGACTGGAACACGAAGCGGTCGCCGACGACGCGGATGTCGGGACGGTTGCCGAGGATCGCGCGCAGGCGGCCGAAGAATTCCGAGCGATAGCGCGACAATTCCTGCACCCGCTGGGCCAAAGCCACGTTGAGGCGAGAACCCAGATCGGCAATCCGCGTCTGCGATTCCTTGTCGCGCTTCTCGGAGGCGTCGAGTGCTTCCTCGAGCGCTGCCAATTGCCGCCGCAGTGCGCTGATCTGCTGGTTCAGCACCTCGATCTGCGCCAGCGCGCGCGCGGACACCTGCTTCTCGGAGTCCAGCGCCTTGCTGAGCTCGGTGGTCTTGCCCTGCGCATCGTTGCCGGCATTCGCAAGTCCCTCATAGAGGCCCTTGAGGCGGTTGCGCTCGGACTCGGCCGAGGCGAGGCCAGCCTTGAGCTGCGACACCTGGTCGTCGAGGCTGAGCTTGCCGAGCTTTTCCAGCGACAACAGCTCGTTGAGCTGCGCGATCTTGGCGTTGAGCTGCTCCAGCGCCTTGTCCTTGCCGGTGACCTCCTGCGACAGGAAGAACTGCACGACCAGGAAGACCGAGAGCAGGAACACGATCGACAGCACCAGCGTCGACAGCGCGTCGACGAAACCGGGCCAGTAGTTGAAGGGGCCTTCGCTGCGGCGGGCGCGGGCAAGAGCCATCTCGCTTGTCTCCACTTTCTTGTCCCGGACGCGGCGCAGCGTGCAACGCTGCTCCGCAGAGTCGGGACCCACATTTCAAGTAACGCTGGGCCCCGGCTCAGCAGCGCGCCACTGCGTGCTGCGCTGCGTCCGGGGCACGGTAGCCCAGCGAGTACTCAACTCTTCTCCGGCTGGCGGGCGAGGCGCTCGAGCAGGCGGCGGATCTCGCGGTTCTGCTCGCCCTGGCCGTCGGCCCATTCGCGGATCATCTGCTGCTCGGTTCGCATGTGCGAGACCAGCGCCTGGATGGCTTCGGCAAGGCTTGCCATCGCCGCAGTCGTGCCGCGGCTCGCGTTGCCTTCCTCGAGCACCGAGCGCAGCCGCTCCACCGCGGCCTGGAGCTCGCCGGAAGCCACACCGCCGCCGCTGGCGACGGCCGCCACCTCGCCGCTGCCATATTCGCGCACGGTGGTGGCGAGCCAGTCTTCGAGGTCGGTGTAGAAGCGGTTCTGCGCCTGGCTCGATTGCAGGTCGAGGAAGCCGAGGATCAGCGAGCCGGCGAGGCCGAACAGCGAGCTGGAGAACGAGATACCCATGCCGCCAAGCGGGGCAGCTAGGCCTTCCTTCAGCGTATCGAAGAGAGCGCCGGCGTCGCCGCCGACCTTCAATCCGTCGATCACCTTGCCGACTGAGCCAACGGTCTCGATCAGGCCCCAGAAGGTGCCGAGCAGGCCGAGGAAGACCAGCAATCCCGTCATATAGCGGGAGATGTCGCGGGCCTCGTCCAGGCGGGTCGCGATCGAATCGAGCAGGTGCCGCATGGTCTGCTGGGTGATGCTCATCCGCCCGGACCGCTCGCCGCCGAGAATCGCCGCCATCGGGGCCAGCAGTCTCGGATGGCGCGACGGCGCAAGCCCGGGATCCGCGATACGGAAATTGTTGACCCAGGAGACCTCGGGATAGAGCCGGATCACCTGCCGGAATGCCAGGATGATGCCGATGAACAGCACACCGCCGATCAGGGCGTTCAGCCCGGGATTGGCGAAGAAGGCGGTGATGATCTGCTTGTAGAGCACGACCCCGACCAGCGAGCAGAGCACCAGAAACACCAGCATCCGGACCAGGAACACGCTGGGGGAGGATAGTTTGATGTAGTTGATGTCCATGGGGGAGCGGGGCGAAGTGCCAGGCTTCATGGCCGATGTCATCCGTTGCGAAACCTCGAATTGCAGCCTGCACTATGGCACAGAGCCAGCCCAAAAAAAGCGGGAAGGGGCCGATTTCAGGGGTAACCAGGGAACCTAAAGCTGAAACCGGGCTTTGAAGCTTTGGTACTTTGTAAAACTCCGGCGTTCCCGAAGACTCAAGTCGGATTTTTTGCATGATGACCTATCGCGGGGCGCTTCGCGCGCTTTCGCCTGCGATTCCGACGACGTTCGCCTGGATGGCAGCGGACCAGCAATTCCGGCCCGGTGGACGTCATCTGGGCTTTTTCGGCCGGACTGGTCGGCGCCGGCAGTCTTCGTTGGCTGGTCTCCGAGCCTGCGCCGGCGATCGCTACCGCGCCTGTCAGGCGCGAACCAGCGCCTTTTTCCACTCCTGCTCAGAGCCACGGTCAAGGGAGCGACCCCATGAGCTTCGTCTCCACCATCATCGAGACCGCCGAACGCGTGCCGTTACCTGACGTGGTCGTCCGCGCCGCGATTCAGCGGCTGTGCTCGCGCACCGCGACGCGCCTTGCTGACCGCACGGCGGCGGATGACACGGCTTTCGCCGGCCAGATGATGCTGCGGCCGATCGCCGAGCATGCCGATGCCGCCAACATCCAGCACTGCGAGGTGCCATTTGCTTTCTTCGCGGCGGTGCTCGGCCCCAAACGCAAATATTCGTCCTGCTTCTACAACACGGCTGCGACCACGTTGCAGGAGGCGGAAGAAGAAGCCTTGCGCCAGACCGTCGCGCATGCCGATCTTGCCGACGGGCAGTCGATCCTCGAGCTCGGCTGCGGCTGGGGTTCGCTGTCGCTGTGGATGGCGCGGCAGTTTCGGCATGCCGAGGTGACGGCGGTCTCGAACTCACATTCGCAGCGCGACCATATCGAGGAGGAGGCGCGACGGCGTGGCCTGCAAAACCTCCGCGTCGTCACGTCTGACATGAACGTGTTCGCACCCGACCGCCGCTTCGATCGCATCGTCTCGGTGGAGATGTTCGAGCGCATGATGAACTGGCGCAAGCTCCTGACGAACGTTCGCTCCTGGCTCGATGTCGACGGACGCTTCTTCATGCATATCTTCACCCATCGCTCGGGCTCGTATTTGTTCGACCGTACCGACCGCGACGACTGGGTTGCGCAGCATTTCTTCACTGGCGGCGTGATGCCGAGCCATCACCTTGTCAGGCAATATCCCGACCTGTTCGAGGTCGAGAAGGAATGGTGCTGGAGCGGCACGCACTATCAGCGCACCGCGAACGACTGGCTGGTCAATTTCGACCGCAATCGTGAAGCCATTGAAGCGGCCTTGCGCCAGGTCTATGGCAACGACACCGTATTGTGGATGCGTCGCTGGCGCTGGTTTTTCCTCGCCACCGCAGGCCTGTTCGGCCACGCCGACGGCACCGAATGGGGCGTCAGCCATTACCGCATGAAGGCGGTGGCATAGGGCGCGTGCTCGCCATCAGGCGTGCCGCGGATGGTGTGCACGGGTCTGCTGTGCCTCTGATCGCGGCGCGATAGCGGAGCTCAGACCAGGTCTGAGTTGGGGCCGATATCCGAAGTCTGCGCGCCAAACCAAGCGCGGAACCGGTTGGTCATCGGAGGGGCTCGTCAAACCATACTGCGAAGCCCCAAGTTGGGTGAGGGTTTCTCCGCATTGAAACCGGTCTTTCAACGGGTCTCAGTCCCTTGATTCAGATCAAGGGACTTGCGGATCACAACCCATGTCATTGCGGCTTCGAAAGAAATGTCGGATGTCGACCCCTTGAGCGGCCTTGACCGGTTCTAGACGTCGGCCGATAGGCAGAATGGCATGAGCGCAGCAGCGAATGCGAACACGACCAACGAGGTGGTGCCCTGGCACGCGATACCTCAGCATGAGGTCGTCGAGCGACTTGCTACCAGCTGCGAGAAAGGGCTTGCTCCGGCCGAGGCTACGGCCCGACTTCAGAAATTCGGTCAGAACCGCTTGCCCGAAGGCAGGAAACGCGGCGCGTTTGCGAGGCTTCTCGCACAGTTCAACAACATCCTGGTCTACGTGCTGCTCGCCGCGGGGTTCACCAAGTTGATGCTGAACCTGTGGGTCGACGCGGCGATCATCTTTGGCGTGGTCGTTCTCAACGCGCTCCTCGGATTCATTCAGGAGGGCAAGGCCGAGAAGGCACTGGATTCCATCCGCAATTTGCTGACCGCCGAGGCCAGGGCGGTACGCGGTGGGGAAACCCGCATGATTCCAGCGGAGCAGCTCGTTCCGGGCGACGTCGTGCTCCTGGAGTCGGGCGACAAGATTCCTGCGGATCTGCGACTGTTCGAGACAAAGAACCTGCGGACCGAAGAGGCGGCCCTCACTGGTGAATCGGTGCCGGCAGAAAAGGGCGTCGACGCGGTGCCTGCGAACGCGACGGTCGGCGATCGCGAGAACATGGCATTTTCCGGCACCATGGTCGTATCCGGTCGTGCGACCGGACTGGTCGTCGCGACCGGCACTCAGACCGAACTCGGCCGCATCAACCAGTTGCTCGCCGACGTCAGCCCGCTCGAGACTCCGCTGCTGCGCCAGATCAAGAAATTTGGCTACGCCATCAGCGCGGCAATCGGGGTGATCAGCGTCCTGATCTTCGCCTACGGCAAGTGGGTGAAAGGGATCGACTTTGTGGAGCTCTTCCAGGCAGTCGTCGGCATCGCCGTATCGCTTATCCCGGAAGGACTACCTGCACTCATCACGATCACCCTGGCCATCGGCGTCCAGCGCATGGCCCAGCGCAACGCGATTATCCGGCGGTTGCCCGCAGTCGAGACGCTCGGCTCCGTGTCGCGGATCTGCTCTGACAAGACGGGTACGCTGACGCTCATGGAGATGATGGTGGTATCCGCCGTCACAGCCGAGTCGGCGTATCAGGTCACCGGCGATGGCTATTCTCCCGCGGGAGAAATCAAAAAGGACGGACAGCCCGCCGGCAAGGATCCGGTCCTTGCGCTGATGGGGCGCGTGTCCCTGCTCTGCAACGACGCGGAACTGTTCCAGGAGGAGGGCACCTGGAAGGTGGAGGGCGATCCGACCGAGGGCGCACTCTATCCGTTCGCGGCAAAGCTCGGCATGGATCGGCAGCTCGAGCAGGCTGCATCTCCGCGTATCGACGCCATTCCGTTTGAATCCGAGCACAAGTTTATGGCAACGCTCCAGAGAGATGCGAACGGCGAGCAAGTCCTGCTCGTCAAGGGCGCTCCGGAAGTCATTCTTGAACACTGCGATCGCCAGCAGACCGGCGATGGCCAGTCGAGCCCGCTCGACCGCAATCGCTTCTCGGAACAATCGGACAGGCTCGCGGCCCAAGGTGAACGTGTGCTGGCGTTCGCGTGGCTCCGGAACCCGAATGTGAAGGCTGGCAGTCTCACCGCGGCCGATCTGCCAAGGACGCTGGTCCTGCTCGGCCTGATCGGCCTCCTGGATCCGCCGCGCAAGGAGGCGATCGAAGCCGTGAAGGAGTGCCAAGGTGGTGGCATCCGCGTCACCATGATCACCGGCGATCACAAGATCACCGCCGCGGCCATCGCCAAGATGCTTGGGCTCGGCGACGGCAAGACCGCGATCACGGGCGCCGAAATCGAGGACATGGACAGCGCGACGCTGCAGGAACGAGTTCGCGCCGTCGACGTCTTCGCGCGCGCCAGCCCCGAACACAAGCTGCGCCTGGTGAAAGCGATCCAGGCCAACAATCAAATCGTGGCGATGACGGGTGACGGTGTGAACGACGCGCCTTCTCTCAAGAAAGCCGACATCGGGGTCGCGATGGGTATCAAGGGCACCGAGGTCACGAAGGAAGCTGCTGAAATGATCCTTGCCGACGATAACTTCGCCTCGATCTCGGCGGCGGTGAAGGAAGGGCGCACCGTCTACAACAATATCGAGAAGGCCATGCTATTCATGCTGCCGACCAACGTCGCGCAGGCGCTGGTCATTGCGGTGGCGATCTTTGTCGGGTTCACCATGCCGATCACGGCTCCGCAATTGCTCTGGGTCAATATGGTCACCTCGGTCGCGCTGGGCCTCGTCATCTCCTTCGAGCCGCACGAGATCGATGTGATGCAACGGCCCCCGCGCGCAGTAGACCGCCCGATCGTGACCGGCTTCGGCATCTGGCGGATCATCTTTGTCGGCCTGGCGCTCCTTGCCTACACCTTGCTGGCGTTCTTCTGGATGACGAAGCAAGGCGCATCGGATGGGCTGGCCCGAACGGTAGCGGTCAACGCCATCACAATCGGCCAGGTCTTCTATTTGCTGAATAGCCGCTACCTGCTCGATTCGTCGCTCTCCCTGAAGGCGCACATGGGCAACGCGTACTTGCCGCTCGGCATCGCTGCCGTCGTGATCCTGCAACTGATCTTCACCTACGTGCCACCGGTCCAGGCGATGTTTGGCAACGAATCTGTTCCGCTTTGGGTGTGGCCCTGGCTTCTCGCGGGCGGATTGCTGTTCTTCCTCGTGGTCGAGGCAGAGAAGCTCGTCATCCGCTCGTCAAGCGCCTTGCGGAAGGTTGTCCTTGCAGCGGAAGCAGGCGAATGAGACGGCTCGTCTTGCGCCTCGGCAGTCAAGCTTCACGTGCAAGTTCCGCACGCGCCGTGGCCAGCTCCTTTTTCTGCTCCGAACTTACCTTCGGATAGGCGAGGTCGAGTTTCTCCACTGCCTCCACGATTGCCGCGGCGACGACAAGACGGGTGAACCACCTGTTGTCGGCCGGCACCACGTACCACGGCGCCTGCTCCGATGCAGTGGCCGTGATCGCCGCTTCGTACGCGCCCATGTAATCGGCCCAGTACCTGCGCTCGCGCACGTCCGACGCGGAGAACTTCCAGTTCTTTTCGGGATTGTCGAGGCGCTTCATGAAGCGTTTCTTCTGCTCTGCGCGCGACACATGCAGAAAGAACTTGAGGATGACCGTGCCCTGCCGGGTGAGGTAATCCTCAAAGCGCGCGATGTCTGCCAGCCGTTCGCCCCAGATCCTCCTGCCCACGAACGACGACGGCAGCCTCTGCCGCTTCAGGATATCCTCGTGAACGCGCACAATGAGGACCTCCTCGTAATAGGAACGATTGAAGATTCCGATCCGTCCACGCTCCGGCAGACGCGAGACGTAGCGCCACATGAAGTCATGTGCGAGATCCTCTTGTGAGGGCTGCTTGAACGAAAAGACCTGGCAGCCCTGCGGATTTACCCCCGACATGACGTGTTTGATGGTGCTGTCCTTGCCAGCCGCATCCATGGCCTGGAACACGAGCAGGAGCGACCAACGGTCCTGGGCGTAAAGCATGTCCTGTTCTTCTGCGAGCCACCGAGTGCCCCGCTGAAGAAGGTCGGCAGCTTCGCCCTTTTCCATGTTCAGACCGCGCGTGTCGCCGGGGTCGAAATCTCCGAGCTGAAAGCCCTTGCCGCTGGAGATACGGAACGGGTGGATGTACTTCTGGATCTGGTCGAGAATCTCTTTTCTCGGCATGGAGTGTCCTCCGTCTTAAGACAAAGACAATCTCGCGCTGTCTGCGCCGGCCCGGGCTTGACCCGCTCTCCGACAGCCTTGATGGGCAGTGCGTCATCCTATCATGGTGGCAGGGCTACGTGCGTCGCGGCGGGTGCCGCGCGGGCGCATGGCGGCAATCCCACGCGGAACGAGGCTTCGTCCGTCGATCATGAGACGGTATCGATGCCAGTCCGAATCCTTGGGGCCTGGGACTAGAATGCCTGGGACCAGAATACTTGGCACTACGATACTTGGGACTAAACCGACGTCTGGTCGAGTTATACCGAGTCACTAGCCAGGCCGTACCTCAGCACGGTCACCTCATACTCGCGCGCAATGGCGTCATCCAAGTGCCCGGTGCTACCTAACGAACGCAGAGCGAAAAGCAACGGAACCGGCCCGCGAGCAGGCAGTTGCAGGACAAGGTCGGCGGTGTAACGCCCGCCGGCCTTTGCCTTGATCGAGCCGCAGTCATTGGTGTCGACTGCCACAGTTGGTTGCGGAGAGTGCGTCATGAGAAACATCGCCGACCTCCTCATGCGGTTTTGGCAAGGAAGCCAGCCCGCGTCCAATACTCAGGTCGCGGCGATGGCCGACAATCGGGATCGATCCAGCATGGCCGATTTTGTCCGCATCCTGCAGGCCTGCGATCAAGACCAGTACGGCAGGAGTTAGGGCCGATCGCGTCGGACCGCACGGGGGGCATTTGGATCTGCCGTGTCCGTTCAGGGGCACAAGCGGCAACGCTGATTGATCGCGAGATTCGGCTCAGCCGTCAGAAGTCGAATGATCTACATCTTTACCGTGCACGCCGGGCTCGTAGCGCTCCCTTGCGATGTTCTGTCGCAGCAGGGCGGCACGGCGCCCGACTCACAATCCAGTGAGCTCTGAAAACGACCACGAACTCAGCGCCCTAGCGCGTGTGACATTGCGCCGCCCGCTTCATGCTTTGCGTCGCAGCACGTGCATTCTATTTTGACCATGTCAGCCGCGCGGAATCTCTTCGACATCGTGCGTGCTGCTTTGTTCAACAATACCGGGGCACCCCACTTCATGTCAGGACTTCGAGCGCGATCGGCATGCGTTGCAATGATGCTCGCGGCCCTTGCGCCGCTGCTTGCGGGCTGTGATGAATCCAGCTCTGCAGTCTCCGCCACCCAACCTTCCGAACCCGATGTCAGCATCGTCGTCGTCAAGCCGCAATCGCGCGCCGTGGTGCGCGAGTTGCCCGGCCGCATCGCGCCGACACGCGTCGCGGAGGTGCGGCCGCGCGTCTCCGGCATTGTCGTCGAGCGCCTGTTCCGCCAGGGCAGCGAGGTGAAGGCGGGAGAAGCGCTCTATCGCATCGACCCGCGGCCGTTCGAGGTCGAGGTGATGGCGAACGAGGCCGGGCTCGCCAAGGCCGAGGCCGCGCTGATGCAGGCGCAGCAGCAGGCGCGCCGTATCGCCACGCTCACCAGCCAGCGCGCCGCGCCGGAAGCCGAGAACGAGAAGACGATTGCCGCCGAGCGCCAGGCCCAGGCCGAGGTCGAGGGCCGCAAGGCGGAGCTCGCGCGCGCCAGGCTCAACCTCGATTACGCCACCGTGCGCGCGCCGATCGATGGCGTGGTCGGTGCGGCCATCGTGAGCGAAGGCGCGCTCGTGGTGCAGAACGAGACCAATCTGGCCACCGTGCAGCAGCTCGATCCGATCTATGCGGACTTCACCCAGTCGGTCACCGAGATGAACCAGCTTCGCCGTGCCTTCGAGAACGGCGATCTCGATCGCATCGCGGCCGATGCCGCAAAAGTCCGCCTCGTGCTCGACGACAACACGACCTATTCGCTCGACGGCAAGCTCCTGTTCTCCGACGCCAAGGTCGACGCCCATACCGGGCAGGTGACGCTGCGCGGCGAGTTCCGCAATCCCAAGCGCGAATTGCTGCCCGGCATGTATGTCCGCGTCCGCATCGATCAGGGCATCGATTCCGATGCCATCGCGGTGCCCCAGCAGGCAATCCAGCGCAATGGCGGCGGCGGCAGCGAGGTGTTCGTCGTCAAGGACGACAACCGCATCGCGGTGCAGCCGGTGCGCACCGGCTCGGTGCAGGACGGCATCTGGTTCGTCACCGACGGACTGAAGGCCGGCGACAAGGTCGTGGTCGAAGGTTTCCAGAAGTTCGCTGCCGGCGACAAGGTCAAGCCGCAGTCCTGGGCCGAGGCCGACGCCACGGCGGATGCCCAGCACGCGCAGACGTTGCGGTAGCGCGCCATGCCGAGCTTCTTCATCGACAGGCCGATCTTCGCCTGGGTGGTCGCGCTGTTCATCTGCTTGATCGGCGCGATCTCGATCCCGCTGTTGCCGGTCGCGCAATATCCGATCATCGCGCCGCCCTCGATCTCGATCTCGACGAGCTATCCCGGCGCCTCGCCGGAAAATCTCTACAACAGCGTCACGCGACTGATCGAGGAGGAGCTCAACGGCGCCTCCGGCATCCTGAATTTCGAATCGACCAGCGACTCGCTCGGCCAGGTCGAGATCATCGCCAACTTCGTGCCGGGAACTGATACGGGCGCGGCCTCGGTCGAGGTGCAGAACCGAATCAAGCGCGTCGAGGCACGCCTGCCGCGCGCGGTGATCCAGCAGGGCATTTTGATCGAGGAAGCCTCCAGCGCGGTGCTTCAGATCATCACGCTGAACTCGACCGACGGCAGCCTGGATGAGGTCGGGCTCGGCGACTTCATGATCCGCAACGTGCTCGGCGAGATCCGCCGTATCCCCGGCGTTGGCCGCGCCACGCTGTATTCGACGGAGCGCTCGCTTCGCGTCTGGGTCGATCCGGCCAAGCTCGTCGGCTACGGGCTGACGGCGGATGACGTCAACAAGGCGATCAGCGCGCAGAACGCGCAGGTCGCCTCGGGCAGCATCGGCGCCGAGCCGTCGACGGCCGACCAGCGCATCTCCGCGCTGGTGCTGGTCAAGGGCCAGCTCTCCTCCCCGGATGAATTCGGTGCCATCATCCTGCGGGCCAATCCCGATGGCTCGACCGTTCGGCTGCGCGACGTCGCGCGGGTCGAGGTCGGCGGCCTCAGCTATCAGTTCAACACCCGCCTGAACGGCAAGCCGACCGCGGGCCTCTCGGTGCTGCTGTCTCCGACAGGCAATGCGCTGGCGACTGCGAGCGCAGTCGAGGCCAAGATGAAGGAGCTGTCGCGCTTCTTCCCCGCCAATATCAGTTATGAAATTCCCTACAACATCACGCCTGTCGTCGAGGCCTCGATCAAGAAGGTGCTGTCGACGCTGGTCGAGGCCGTGGTGCTGGTGTTCGTGGTGATGTTCCTGTTCCTGCAGAATATCCGCTACACCATCATTCCGACCATCGTCGTGCCGGTGGCGCTGCTCGGCGCCTGCACCGCGCTGCTGCTCGCCGGCTATTCCATCAACATGCTCTCGATGTTCGGCATGGTGCTCGCGGTCGGCATCCTCGTCGACGACGCCATCGTCGTGGTCGAGAACGTCGAGCGCATCATGGCCGAGGAAGGCCTGCCGCCGAAGGAGGCGACGCGCAAGGCGATGTCGCAGATATCAGGCGCCATCATCGGCATCACGCTGGTGCTGATGGCGGTGTTCGTGCCGATGGCGTTCTTCCCGGGCTCGGTCGGCATCATCTACCGTCAGTTCTCGGTCACCATGGTCGCCGCCATCGGTTTCTCGGCGTTCCTCGCGCTGTCGCTGACGCCGGCGCTGTGCGCCACGCTGCTCAAGCCCGTCGCGGCCGGCCACGGTCACGCGAAGAAGGGCGTGTTCGGCTGGTTCAACCGCATGCTCGAAGGCGGCAAGGAAGGCTATTCCCGCACCGTCGGCTTCTCGCTGAAGCGCACGGGCCGGCTGATGCTGGTCTATGCCGCGCTCCTCGTCGGCCTGTCCTGGGCCTTCGTCAACCTCCCCGGCGGCTTCCTGCCCGTCGACGACCAGGGCTTTGTCACCACCGACGTGCAGGCGCCGTCGGATTCGTCCTATGCCCGCACCGAGGCCGTGATCGAAAAGGTCGAAAAATATCTCGCGATGCGTCCCGGTGTGAAGGACGTCACCTTCCTCACCGGCTTCAGCTTCTCCGGCCAGGGCATGAACACAGCGCAGGCCTTCATCACGCTGAAAGACTGGTCGGAGCGCGGTCCGAAGGAGTCTGCCGCCGCGATCGTATCCGACATCAACCGTGACCTGTCGTCGATCCGCGACGCAAAGATCTCGGCGCTGCAGCCGCCGCCGATCGACAATCTCGGCAACTCCTCGGGCTTCTCGTTCCGCCTTCAGGATCGCGGCCAGAAGGGCTATGCGGCGCTGATGCGCGCGGCCGACCAGCTCATCGCGGAAGCCAATGCGAGCCCGGTGCTGCAAAAAGTCTATATCGAGGGCCTGCCCGAGGCGGGCGTGGTCAATCTCGTGATCGATCGCGAGAAGGCCGGCGCCTTCGGCGTCACGTTTGAAGACATCAACAACACCATCTCGACCAATCTCGGCTCGAACTACATCAACGACTTCCCGAACCGCGGTCGCATGCAGCGTGTCGTGGTGCAGGCCGACGCACGCGACCGCATGAAGACCGAGGACATCCTCAACTACAACGTCAAGAACAGCCGCGGCCAGCTCGTGCCGTTCTCCTCCTTCGCGACGGTCGAATGGTCGCGTGGGCCAACGCAGATCGCGGGCTTCAACTACTATCCGGCGGTGCGCATATCGGGCGAGGCAAAACCCGGCTTCACCTCGGGCGATGCGATCGCCGAGATGGAGCGGCTCGCCGGCAAATTGCCGCGCGGCTTCGGCTATGAATGGACCGGTCAGTCGTTGCAGGAAAAGCTGTCGGGCTCGCAGGCACCGTTCCTGCTGGCGCTGTCGGTGCTCGTGGTGTTCCTGTGTCTGGCCGCGCTCTATGAGAGCTGGACCATTCCGCTCGCGGTGCTCTTGACCGTGCCGCTCGGCGTCACCGGTGCCGTGATCGCGGCGATGCTGCGAGGCCTGCCGAACGACGTCTATTTCACCGTGGGCCTGATCACCATCATCGGCCTTGCGGCAAAGGATGCGATCCTCATCATCGAGTTCGCCAAGGATTTGCGTAAGGAAGGCAAGCCGCTGGTGGAAGCCACCATCGAGGCCTGCCGCCTGCGCTTCCGCCCGATCCTGATGACTGGCCTTGCCTTCATCTGCGGCGTGCTGCCGATGGCGATCGCGCATGGTGCCGGCGGCGCCAGCCAGCAATCGCTCGGCACCGTCGTGATGGGCGGCATGATCGCGGTGGTCATTCTCGCCCTATTGATGGTGCCGGTGTTCTTCGTGTCCGTGCAGCGTGTGCTGGCGGGAGATCGGGAGAAGGTGGCGACGGGGAAAGGCGAGGCGTATGGGCCGCCGTCTCCGGTGAAGTCATAAAGTACGGTGTCATGCCCCGCCTTCGCTAAAGCTTCGGCGGGCCAAGCGTGTAAACCTCGGCGAAGCCTTGGCGTAGCCGGGTCGCGGATGATGACAGCGGAGGACGCGGCGCAGCCCTTGTGCCTACCCGGCCGACTTGCGCAAAATCTTCACCAATTCCCGGTGCACGAACTCGTTGCCACACACGACGTGGCCGGTGACCAGCGCATCGCCAGGGGTTTCGATGTCGCTGACGGTGCCGCCCGCTTCGCGGACCATGATCTGGCCGGCGGCGATGTCCCAGGATTGCAAATTACGCTCCCAGTAGCCGTCGAGGCGGCCGGCAGCGACGAAGGCGAGATCGAGGGAGGCGGCGCCGAAGCGGCGCAGGCCTGCGACCTGGTCCTGGATCGCGGTCATCTCGCGGCGGAAGTATTCGTGGTCGCCGCGGCCGATATGCGGCAGGCCGCAGGCAATGACACATTCGTTGAGCTGGCGCCGGCCGGCCACCCGCAGCCGCTGATCGTTGAGGAAGGCGCCCTTGCCGCGTTCGGCGATGTAGAGCTCGTCATTGGCGGGATTGTAGATCACACCCGCGATCACCGTGCCCTCGCGCGCCAGCGCGATCGAGATCGCGAATTGCGGAATGCCGTGCAGGAAGTTGGTGGTGCCGTCGAGGGGATCGACGATCCAGGTGTGGCTCTTGTCGGTGCCTTCTCGCGTGCCGCCTTCCTCGCCGATGAAACCATAGCCGGGGCGGGCCTTGGCGAGGTCCTGGTAGAGGATCTCTTCGGCGCGCTTGTCGGCGAGCGAGACGAAATTCGCAGGTCCCTTCAGCGAGACCTGCAAGTGCTCGATCTCGCCGAGATCGCGCTTGAGGCTGCGGCCGGCGCGACGCGCGGCTTTGACCATGACGTTGATAGTTGCGGAATACAGCATGAGATCAGTCTTGATTTGCGGGAATTCGGCCCTAAGGCGCGATTGGGATAAATCGTCATCGCGCTTCAGGTTGTTGTTTGAGCATGATTTTTTCGGAAAACCGCTACGCACTTTGCGCTAACGCGGCCCACCGGGTCCGGATCATGCTCTAGCCGCTGGATTTGGGGACTGGGTGCCCTGCGGCCGGGCTGGCGTCAAGTCATTTGGTCCCGAGCCATTTCTTGGCGGCGGCCTCGGCCTTGGCCCGGTCCTCGGGCGGCAGATCGGCCAATTGCTTGTCGAGATCGGGATCGCCCTTGCCGCCGGTCTTTGCGACCAGGTGCCATTTGAAGCCCTCGATCTTGTCGGCCGGGGTCCCCATGCCGTTGATCAGCACCCAAGCCAGCCGGTTCTGCGCGATCGGGCTGTTTTGTCGGGCCGCCTTGCGAAGCAACGCCACTGCCGCGGGCTGGTTCTTCGGCGTGCCGGTGCCGTTGAACAGCGCGATGGCATATTCGAGCTCGGCATCGACATTGTCGGCGAGCGAGGCCGCCTGCAAGAGCCGCACGGCCCGCTCGACGTCCTTCGGCACGCCAGTGCCTTCCTTGTAGAAGGTCGCGAGCGCGTATTGCGCCTCGGGCAGGCCTGCGTCCGCGGCCTGGCGCAGCAGCTCAGCGGAACGCTTGACGTCCTGTGGCAGCGTCTGCCCGTCGAGATAGAGCAGCGCGAGATTATAGGCGGCCTTGGGCGCGCCGAGCTTGGCGGATGAAGCGAGCAGTTTTACCGCATCGCCCTTGTCGACCGGGCCGCCGCGGCCGGCCATGCGCATCATCGCGAGCTCGAACATGGCCTCGCGGTCGCCGGCATCCGACGCGCGTTTGTACCATTCGGCGGCCTTGACATAGTCGCGCTTGATGCCGAGGGCGTTGGAATAGAGCTGGCCCAGCATGGTCATCGCCTTGGGATCGCCGGCTTGCGCTCGCGTGATCGCAAGATCGAAGGCGGTCTTGTACTGGCCGCGCTGATACGCGCCGTACACCAGGTCGGCATTGGAATTGTCGGTCGGCGGCGCCGGGATCACCGTCGCGGCCGCTGGCGGGCTGGGCGAGGCCGAGGGCTTTGGCGCAGGCGCAGCCTCCTTCTTCTTGGTGATCGCGTGCGGCTTGGCCGTAGATTTTTCCTTGGGATTTTCCTTGGAGCTTTCCTTGGAGCTTTCCTTGGGCTTCTCGGGCGCAGGGCTGGGCGTTGCCGCCGGCGGCGTCAACGAGAGCTGCGCGGCCGCAGGCGCGGCGAGGAGCAAAAGAGCCAGGAACGACGTGGAGAGCAGGGGCTTCATGATCGGCTGCTAGCCATGCCCCCGGCCCGCGGGCGCATCCGCATAGGCCTTCTTGATCGCGGCTTCCGCATCGACGAGTGCAGCCTTCGGCCCGCGCGGATCGGCCCAGATGAAATCGCCGACCAGTACGAAATCCGCTCCCGCAGCCGCGAATTCGAAGGCTTCCGCCAATGAGGTGGCGAAGCCGACGCACGGCGGCTCGAACAGCTCGGCCCACCAGTCCAGCCGCTCCGCGATCGCCTGCACCGAGGGCCGCTGGCCGTTCGCGTCCGGCTCGCCGAACAGCACGTAATCCGCGCCCATCTCGCCTGCGCTCATGGAATCATGCCGGGTGGCGAGTCCGCCGACGCCGGCGATGCGATCCGGCTTCAGCGACGGCACGGCTTCTTCGAATGCGGCGATGCCGATCAGATGCGCCCCGTCGGCCCCGCCGCGCGCGACCAGCTCGACATGGCCGTCGACGAGCAGCGCCGCGCCGGCCTTCTGCACGACCGGCGCCAGCACCTTCACCCGCGAGATCATCGTGCGCTGGTCGGTTTCCTTCAATCGTACCAGCACGGCCGCGACGTCGGCGGCGGCGAGCAGGGCTGGCAGCTCGCCGACAAGCGAAGCCGGATCGTCGACGAGCGGCGTCGCCAGATAAAGCCGCGGCGCCGGGCGCGCGGGAGCGGAATTGTTCGACAAAGTCTAGGCCGCCTTCTTTTCGAGCCCGCTGTCCCATTCGCCGCGGCTGGCGAGCGCGTTCATCCGCGCACGATGGGAGAAGGCTTTTTGACCGGACGCGACGTTTTCCGCCTTGCCCGACCAGGCCTTCTGCGGCGCGGCCTGGAGCGCGCGGCCATAGGAGAAGGTCAGCCGCCAAGGCAGTGGCCCGGGCCTGTTCATGGCATCGAGATGCGCTGTTGCCTCCTCGTCCGACTGCCCGCCCGAGAGGAACGCGATGCCGGGCACTGCGGCCGGCACGCAGGCCTTGAGGAGACGCACGGTCTTCTCCGCGACCTCCGCAATGGAGGCCTGCTTGGGGCACTTCTTGCCTGAGACTGCCATGTTGGGCTTCAGCACCATGCCTTCGAGCGCGACGCGCTGCACGCGCAGCTCCTGGAACGTCTTGTTGAGCACGCGCTGCGTGACGTCATAGCAGCGGTCGATGTCGTGGTCGCCGTCCATCAGCACCTCCGGCTCGACGATCGGCACGATCTGCGCGGCCTGGCACAGCGCCGCGTAGCGCGCCAGCGCGTGCGCGTTGACGCCGATTGCGGTCATCGAGGGAATGCCGCTGCCGATGTCGATCACCGCGCGCCATTTGGCAAAGCGCGCGCCGCGCTCGTAGTACTTCTTCAGCCGCTCGGCGAGCTTGTCGAGGCCGACGGTGACGAGTTCGCCCGGGCACATCGGCAGGGCCTGCGTGCCTTCGTCGACCTTGATGCCGGGAATGGCGCCGCTCGCTTCGATCAGCTTCACCAGCGGGGTGCCGTCCTTGGCGTTCTGCCAGATCGTCTCGTCATAGAGAATGACGCCGGAGATGTGCTGGCTCATGGCGTCCTTGGCGCGAAACAGCATCTCGCGGTAGTCGCGGCGGTTGTCTTCGGTGGATTCAACGCCGATTGCATCAAAACGCTTCTTGATGGTGCCGGAGGATTCGTCGGCGGCGAGGATGCCCTTGCCGGGCGTAACCATGGCCTGTGCGACCTTGTTGAGCTCAGTCAGATTCATCGAGAGGTCCTCCCAAAACGATGCTGCCTTGCCCGCGAAAATAGACCGTTCTCGGGCAATTGCCGAGTTAACGTTGGTCGCAGGGTAAAAGGGTGGGAGGGAGAGTCGTGTCACAAAGCACGGTGTCATCCGCGATGCGCCGTAAGGCGCAGGCCCGGAATCCATAACCCCGGACTGTGGTTACGGATTCCGGGCTCGCCGCTTTGCGGCGCCCCGGAATGACGAAGGAGTGTGTTTCCCGGCTTTACGCGATCTTCGGGTTGAGCTCGCCCTTGGCGTAGCGCTTGGCCATTTCGGCTGTGGTCAGGACGCGCTTGATCTTGGAGGCTTGGCCCGCGGTGTTGAACTCCTGGAGCCGCTGCTTGCATAGCCTGGTCATGGCTTCCATGGCCGGCTTCAGGTACTTGCGCGGATCGAACTCTTCCGGATTGTCCTTCAGGACCTTGCGGATCTGGCCGGTCATCGCCATGCGATTGTCGGTGTCGATGTTGATCTTGCGCACGCCGTTCTTGATGCCGCGCTGGATCTCGGCGACCGGCACGCCCCAGGTCGGCTTCATCTTGCCGCCATTGGCGTTGATGATCTCCTGAAGCTCCTGCGGCACCGACGAGGAGCCGTGCATCACAAGATGCGTGTTCGGCAGCTTACGGTGGATCTCCTCGATCACGTTCATGGCGAGGATGTCGCCGTCCGGCTTGCGGGTGAACTTGTAGGCACCGTGCGAGGTGCCCATCGCGATCGCGAGCGCGTCGACCTGGGTCTCCTTGACGAACTTCACGGCTTCGTCCGGATTGGTCAGGAGCTGGTCGTGGCTCAGCTTGCCCTCGGCGCCGTGGCCGTCTTCCTTGTCGCCCATGCCGGTCTCGAGCGAGCCGAGCACGCCAAGCTCGCCTTCCACCGAGATGCCACCGAGATGGGCCATGTCGGTCACGGTCTTGGTGACGCCGACGTTGTAGCCCCAGTCGCCAGGCGTCTTGCCGTCGGCCTTCAGCGAGCCGTCCATCATGACGGAGGTGAAGCCGGCCTGGATCGCGGTCATGCAGGTCGCGGGCTCGTTGCCGTGGTCGAGATGCACGCAGACCGGAATATGCGGATAGATCTCGGTGACCGCGTCCATCATGTGCTTGAGCATGACGTCGTTGGCGTAGGAGCGCGCGCCGCGCGAGGCCTGAATGATCACGGGTGCGTCGACCTGGTTGGCCGCGTCCATGATCGCCAGCGCCTGCTCCATATTGTTGATGTTGAAGGCCGGTACGCCGTAATCGTTCTCCGCAGCATGGTCGAGCAATTGACGCAACGTGATCCGAGCCATCTGTGTTTTTCTCCCGTTTGGGCCTTCCGGCCAACTAACTTACTTGGTGCGCAAAACCTCGACGCCGGGCAGGGGCTTGCCTTCCATCCATTCAAGAAATGCGCCACCGGCGGTCGAGACATAGGTGAAATCGGAGCCGACACCAGCCTGGTTGAGCGCCGCGACGGTGTCGCCGCCGCCTGCGATCGAGATCAGCTTCTTGGCCTTGGTGCGCTCGGCGGCGTGCTTGGCGGCCGCCACGGTGCCGCGGTCGAATGGTTGCAACTCGAAAGCCCCGAGCGGTCCGTTCCAGACAAGTGTGGCCGCATCGTCGATCGCGGCATGGATGCGCACCACCGATTGCGGGCCGACGTCGAGAATCATGCCGTCGGCCGGGATCGCGTCGAGGCCATAGGCATGCGATGGCGCGTTGGCAGCGAAATGATAGGCAACGGTGGCGTCCACGGGAAGGATGATGGCGCAATTCGCGGCCTCTGCCTTCTCCATGATGCGCACCGCCGTTGCGGCGAGATCCTTCTCGGCCAGCGACTTGCCGACCGCGACGCCCTGGGCGTGCAGGAAGGTATTGGCCATGCCGCCGCCGATCACGAGCGCATCGACCTTGCTGACGAGGTTTTCAAGAAGGTCGATCTTGGTCGAGACCTTTGCGCCGCCGATGATCGCGATCACGGGCTTGGTCGGCGCTTCCAGCGCCTTCTTCAGCGCATCCAACTCGGCCTGCATGGTGCGGCCGGCATAGGCCGGCAGCTTGTGGCCAAGGCCCTCGGTCGAGGCGTGGGCGCGGTGCGCGGCGGAGAAGGCATCATTGACCCAGACGTCGCCGAGCTTTGCGAGCTCCGCGACGAAGGCGGGATCGTTCTTCTCCTCTTCCTTGTGGAAGCGCGTGTTTTCCAGGCACAGGATGTCGCCCTCGTTCAATGCCGCAACGGCCTTGGCCGCGGGCTCGCCGATGCAGTCGTCGGCAAACGCGACGGGCTTCTTGATCACCTTGGACAACGCATCCGCAACCGGCTTCAGCGAGTCCTTGGCGTCGCGGCCCTTCGGCCGGCCGAAATGCGCGAGCAGGATGACCTTGCCGCCCTTGTCGGAGATTTCGGTGATGGTCGGCGCGACGCGCTCGAGCCGCGTTGCGTCAGTGACGCGCCCGTTGTCCATGGGCACGTTGAGATCGACGCGCAGCAGCACGCGCTTGCCCTTCACGTCGACGTCGTCGAGGGTGCGGAATGTCTTGGTCATGTTCGGCTCTCTTGTCCCGGGCGCTACTAGCGGCGCGAAGTGCCGCTGTGCTGAACCGGGACCTACGACGGTGACATGGGTCCCGGCTCTGCGGAGCGGCGCTATGCGCTGCACCGCGTCCGGGACACGAAAGCTTGCTTAGATCACCTTGCTCATCGCGACGGCGGTGTCCGCCATGCGGTTCGAAAAACCCCACTCGTTGTCGTACCAGGACATCACGCGCACCAGCGTGCCGTTCTGCACCTTGGTCTGGTCCTCGTGGAACGTGGAGGAGTGCGGGTCGTGGTTGAAGTCGATCGAGACGTTCGGCGCCGTGGTGTAGCCGAGGATGCCCTTGAGCTGCTGCTCGGAGGCGCGCTTCATCGCCGCGTTGATTTCCTTCGCGTCGGTCGCGCGCTTGGCGACGATCTTGAGGTCGATGACCGAGACGTTCGGGGCCGGTACGCGGATCGATACACCGTCGAGCTTGCCCTTCAGCTCGGGCAGCACCAGGCCGATCGCCTTCGCGGCACCCGTCGAGGTCGGGATCATCGACATCGCCGCGGCGCGGCCGCGGTAGAGGTCCTTGTGCAGCGTGTCCAGCGTCGGCTGGTCGCCGGTGTAGGCGTGGATGGTGGTCATGAAGCCAGTCTCGATGCCGACGACGTCGTTCAGTACCTTGGCGACCGGCGCGAGGCAGTTCGTGGTGCAGGAGCCGTTCGAGACGACCAGATGATCCTTGGTCAGCGTCTCGTGGTTGACGCCGTAGACGATGGTCGCGTCTGCGCCGTCAGCGGGCGCGGAGACCAGCACGCGCTTGGCGCCTGCGGTCAGATGCGCGGAGGCCTTCTCCTTGGCGGTGAAGATGCCGGTGCACTCCATCGCGATGTCGATGCCGAGATCCTTCCAGGGCAGCTTCGAGGGATCGCGCTCGGCGGTCACCTTGATCTTGCCGTTGCCGAGATTGATCGTGTCGCCGTCGACAGTCACAGTTCCCGGGAAGCGGCCGTGCACGGAGTCGAAGCGAAGCAGATGCGCGTTGGTCTCGACCGGTCCGAGATCGTTGATGGCGACCACCTCGACGTCCTTGCGGCCGGACTCGGCGATGGCCCGCAGGATGTTGCGGCCGATGCGGCCAAAACCGTTAATTGCAACGCGGACTGCCATCTTTCGTCTCCTTCAATGACCGTTGTCATCCCGCAGAACGCAGCTAGCGCGCATGCGAGGGTTTTTTAGGGCGGACGCCCGGTTCGGCCGGGCGGTACTTGATCATATGGGGAGCTTGGTAGTCCTTTTTTCCGGCAAGCTCAACTCTCAGGAAACGCGCTTCAGGACAGCGTTAACCGCAGCCTCGGCGGTAATTCCAAAGTGCTTGAAAAGGTCCTTGGCAGGCGCGCTCGCGCCGAAGGAGTGCATGCCGATAAATTCACCATCCTGGCCGATCACGGCATCCCAGCCCCAGCGCACTGCGGCCTCGATCGCGACCTTGACGGGAGCGTCGCCGATGATGGCCGCACGCTTGGCCTCTGGTTGCGCTAACAAGAGTTCGAGCGAGGGCACCGAGACCACCCGCGTCGGGATGCCGCGCTCGGCGAGCTGCTTCTGGGCGGCGACCGCGATCTCCACCTCGGAGCCCGAGGCGAACAGCGTCGCCTTGGCTTCGCCTTGGGCTGCGACCAGCTCGTAGGCGCCGTACTGGCAGGGGTTGTCGTTGGCGCTGGTGCGGAGCTGCGGCAGATTCTGGCGCGTCAGCGCCAGCACCGTCGGCCCGTCGATGCGGTTCAGCGCCAGCTCCCAGCACTCGGCGACCTCGATGGAGTCGCACGGGCGGAACACGCGCATGTTCGGAATCGCGCGCAACGCTGCGAGATGCTCGACCGGCTGATGGGTCGGACCGTCTTCGCCAAGCCCGATGGAATCGTGGGTCATCACGTAGACGACGCCAGCGCCCATCAAGGCGGCAATCCGCATCGCAGGCCGTGCGTAGTCCGTGAACACCAGGAAGGTCGCGCCGTTCGGCGCGAAGCCGCCGTGCAGGAAGATGCCGTTCATCGCGGCACACATGCCGTGCTCGCGGATGCCGTAATGGATGAAGCGGCCCTTCGGCGTCCTGGCGGAGAAGGCGACGGCCGACTTCGCCTTGTTGTTGTTGGAGCCGGTGAGGTCGGCTGAACCCGCCAAGAATTCCATCGGCATCGCGGCCGCGATCGCCTCGATCGCCGCTTCCGAGGATTTGCGCGTCGCGACGTTGAGCGGGTTTTCCAGAAGGCCCTTCTTGTGCGCCTTCAGCGCCTTTGCGAGCGAAGCGGGGCGCTCGTGGCGCAGGCGGCGCTCGAACTCGGCGCGCTTGCGGCTGCCAAGTTCACTGATCCGTCCTTCCCATTCCTGCCGTGCGACCGCGCCGCGGCTACCGACCTCACGCCACGCCTTGAGCACGTCGTCGGGCACCGAGAACGGCTCGAGCGAGATGCCGAGATTTTCCTTGGCGGCCTTGAGCTCGTCGGCGCCGAGCGCCTCGCCATGCACCTTCGCGGTGCCGGCCTTATGCGGTGCGCCGTAGCCGATGGTGGTGCGGCAGGCGATCAGCGTCGGCTTGTTGGATTTCTTCGCGCGCGTGATCGCGGCTGATATCGCGGCCTGGTCCTGGCCGTCGATCTTCTCGGCGGCCCAGCCCGCCGACTTGAAGCGCTTCACCTGGTCGACGGAATCGGCGATCGAGGTCGGGCCGTCGATCGAGATGCCGTTGTCGTCATAGAGCACGATCAGCTTGTTCAGCTTCCAGTGCCCGGCCATGGCGATGGCTTCCTGCGACACGCCTTCCATCAGGTCGCCGTCGGAGGCGAGCACGTAGGTGTGGTGGTCGACGATCTTCTTGCCGAACTCGGCGGCCAGCATCTTCTCCGCGAGCGCCATGCCGACTGCGGTCGAGATGCCCTGGCCGAGCGGGCCGGTGGTGGTCTCGATGCCCTTGGTGTGGAAGTTCTCGGGGTGACCGGGGGTGAGCGATCCCAGTTGGCGGAAGTGCTTGAGCTGGTCCAGCGTCATGTCCGGATTGCCGGTCAGGAACAGCAGCGAATAGAGCAGCATCGAGCCGTGGCCGGCCGACAGAACGAAGCGGTCGCGGTCGGGCCAGGCGGGGGCCTGGGCGTCGAATTTCAGGAACTGTGTGAACAGGACGGTCGCGACGTCGGCGGCGCCCATCGGCAGGCCGGGATGGCCGGACTTGGCCTTCTCGACCGCGTCCATCGCGAGCCCGCGGATCGCATTGGCCATACGGGTGGGATCGACCTGCGTCATGTCTGAAATCCGTCTGAAATGAGGCGCTTGGTGGCGGTGTACGCCCGCGCGGGAAGGAGCCTTTCGGCCGCTGAAGGTCGGGGGGTGGATAGCATCTCGGTTCCGGGAGTCCAAGGCAATCGAACGTCATCCCCGGGCGAAAAGTTGCTTCAAGGCGCGATCCGGAAGGCAGCGACCGTGATCGCGCGCGACAGGAACCGGTCGGGGCGGGATGCTCGATCCCGATCTATCGGTGCATAGTTTCGCGGCGGCGTTGCGCTTCGCTTCCCTGCCACGTAAATTTCTGCTTCTAAGCGCTTGCCGAACCGAGTCTTTTGCCGGGCGGCAAGTCCCGGTGAAAAGGCCAACACAAAGGTCCGTCGCTGACTGCATGAGCGATCGCGCTGCCAACAGTTCCGCTATGACGGAGTCCGCCGCCGTCGAGATCGAGATCGCGACGCGCAGACTCACGGCGGCGCTCGATGCGCTGGAGAGCGCGGTCGAGCGACGGCGCGATGCCGATCGCGACGAGAACGAGCTCGCGACGCGCATTCAGGCGTTGGGCACGGATCGCTCGCGACTCGCGGACGAGCTCGACGGTGCGCTGATGAAGGCGCGCAAGCTCGAGCGCACCAATCGCGAAATCTCCGATCGGCTGGATTCGGCGATCGTCACGATACGCTCGGTGCTCGATACCGGAGAGGATGGATGAGCCATATCAACGTCACCATCAACGGCCGGCAATATCGCATGGCCTGCGAGGAAGGGCAGGAGGTGCGGCTGCTGAAGCTCGCCGAAGGCCTGGAATCGCGGATTCAGAACCTGCGCGGAAAATTCGGCGAGATCGGCGATGCGCGGCTCACCGTGATGGCGGCGCTCACCGCATGCGACGAGCTGGTCGATGCCGGCAACCGCATCCGCACGCTGGAAGCCGAGGTGAACGAACTGCGGGATTTCCGCAATGCTGCCGCCGAGCGCGCCCGGATGACGCAGACCGCGGTGGTCAATGCGCTCAACGCCGCGGCCGAGCGCATCGAGAAATCGACCCAGGTCCTGAACCGGACCGTCGGCAACGGGATTGCGATCGGCTGACCAAGGAGCGGGCTGGCGATTCGCCAGCGTCGTTGCTACATTGCCTCGAGCGAAGCTGTGGCGCGCGTCAGGAGCCATATATCCCCGGGGCCTTATCGATCCTTTAGGGAACTGTCCCTGGCCGGGCCCGTGGGCTCGGACATATGGTGCCCACCTACTTTCGTAGGGAACTCCGGGATCGAGTGCTTCAACGGCGTTTACGGCTTCGCGCTCTTGTTTGCTTCCGACTTGTGCCTGTCTAATTTGCGTCCCCGACACGCCTGCGGTTGAAGTTAGTCTCGGTGTCATGCCCCGCGCAAGCGGGGCATCCAGTATGCCGCGCTGTCGAGGTTCATGCTCTGGCGTCTCTGGAATACTGGATCGCCCGCTTTCGCGGGCGATGACGGCAGAACAGGCTTCTGCCTCAGGGAAAACGCTGATGACCAACTCCAAAGCCGAACTCCGTGCCAAGGCTCTCGCCAAGCGCGATGCGCTCAGCGAGAAGAAGCGCAGTGCTGCCGCCGCGAAGCTCGGCAAGCGCGGCCTGCCGTTCGAGATCGCGCCCGGCAGCATCGTCTCCGGCTATTCGCCGATCCGCAGCGAGATCGATCCGGTGCCCCTGATGCAGAAGCTCGCGGCCGACGGCGCGCGGTTGGCGCTGCCATGCGTCACCACGCGTGGCAAGTCACTGATCTTCCGCATCTGGCATCCGAGCGACCGGCTGATGCTCGGCCCGCTCGGCATTCCCGAGCCCTCGCCGGCGGCGGCCGAGGTCATCCCCGACATCATGCTGACACCGCTTGCCGCGTTCGATCGTCTCGGCCACCGCATCGGCTATGGCGCGGGACATTACGACTTCACCTTCGCGCATTTGCGCAAGACCAAGCACGTCGTCGGCGTCGGGCTCGCATTCGCGGCGCAGGAGATCGAGACTGTCCCCGCACTATCGCACGACGTCGCGCTGGATTATGTGCTAACGGAAACGGACGTGTTCGATTTCCGGAGTTCTGAAGTTGCGCATTCTCTTCGTGGGTGACGTCGTCGGCCGGGCCGGCCGCGCGGCGATCGCCGAACACCTGCCCAACATGGTTCGCGACTGGTCGCTCGATTTCGTCGTCGTCAACGGCGAAAATTCCGCCGGCGGTTTCGGGATCACGGAAGCAATCTATCAGGAGTTGCTCGACGCTGGCGCCGACGCGGTCACGCTCGGCAACCATTCCTGGGACCAGCGCGAGGCGCTGGTGTTCATCGAGCGCGCCGAGCGCCTGGTGCGGCCGGCGAACTATCCGCGTGGCACGCCGGGCCGCGGCGCCGCCCTGGTCGAGACCAAGAACGGCCGCCGCGCGCTCGTCGTCAATGCGCTGGGCCGTGTCTTCATGACGCCGTTCGACGATCCCTTCGCCGCGCTCGAGCGCGAGCTCAGCGCCTGTCCGCTGCGCGAGGCGGCCGATGCGATCGTGGTCGATTTCCATTGCGAGGCGACCAGCGAGAAGCAGGGCATCGGCTTCTTCTGCGACGGCCGCGCCAGCCTCGTCGTCGGCACACATACGCATGTGCCGACCGCCGATCACCAGATCCTGCCCGGCGGCACCGCCTACATGACCGATGCCGGCATGACCGGCGACTACGATTCGATCATCGGCATGCAGAAGGAAGAGCCGCTGCGCCGCTTCACGTCAGGAATTCCCTCCGGCCGGTTCGAGCCGGCGATGGGCACGGCGACGCTGAGCGGGGTCGCGGTGGAGACGGACGATGCAACGGGGCTGGCGTTGAAGATTGCGCCGGTGCGCGCGGGTGGCCGGCTCGAGCCGGCGACGCCGAGGTTCTGGTTGAGTTAGCTGATCCGCGACGCCACCCGCTCGGTGTCGTCCTGGCGAAAGCCAGGACCCATACCGCGTGATCTATCGATTATGGTTAGTGCTAGTCCCCGACCAGTCTTCGCCAAACGACTGCCTGTGGTTATGGGACCTGGCTTTCGCCAGGACGACGTTGGGGGAGCATTGCACCGTGTCTCCACTGCACGGCACTTCCTGCCGCTCACCCCTGCCTAAACCCCATCCGGAAGGCACCCCAGTGCTTTCCCTTGACGATGATCGGCGAGGACAAATCCTTCATCAGCACGAACTGGCCGCCGCCCATGTCGCGGCGGTAGGTTTGCAGCAGGAACGGCTTTGTGTTCGCCGCGACCTTCTTCACCGCGCGGTCGTTGAACAGGCGGCGGTTGCGGCAATTGGCGTTGTTCCAGACGGGGTCCTTGCCCTGCGGCAGGCGATAGTTCGGATTGTGGGTCGGCAGATAGCCGCCCTTCGCCCAGGCGACGCAGAACACGATGCGCGGGTCCGACTTCTGGATCGGGTCCTGGATCGCCGGCAGCACGCGGTCGGTGAAGTCGACGTAGCTGGTGAGAAATTGCTTGGGATCGGTGCCGGGAATCTCGCGATATTTCTCGTCCATGAGCTGATCGAGCGTGATCTCGCCGCGGTCGATCCCTGCCTCGAACTCGGCCGAGATGCGTTTGGCGGTGTCGACGACGACGCGGATCAGAGGCGCGTCCGACGTCTCCACGCCGCTGTCGGCGATCAGCGCGATCAGGCTCTCGGAGGTGTCGAGCAGCTTTGCCACCCGCTCATCGGCATTCCTGAGATCGCGCGAGGAGAGATCGACGCCCTTGGCGAGCTCGCTGAGCTCCGAGATCACGGTGTCGCAATGGCCGAGATTGGAGGTCGCAGCGCGGGCGACGCTGTCGATCTCCGCCCCCACGGACGCAAAGCCCTGCTGCACGCGGCTGATGATGCCGGAGATCTGCTGCGCGCCGTCGCCGGCGTTCTTCGCACGTAGCGAGGCATCACCGCTTTCGCCGATCAGGCTGCCGATCTGGCCGTCGAGATCGCGCACGGTGTCCGAAATCTGTTGCGTGGCCTGGCGGGTTGCTTCCGCAAGGCTCTTCACCTCGCTCGCCACGACGGCGAAGCCGCGGCCGGCGCTGCCGGCGCGTGCCGCCTCGATGGTGGCGTTGAGCGCGAGCAGGTTGGTCTGCTTCGCAATCGCCTCGATCGAGCCGGAGACCTTGGCGACCTGGCTCAGCGCCGAGCCGACCGCGGCAAGCCGTGCCTCGATGCGAGCGACGGCTGCAACGAGCTCGGAGATGTGGCTGACCGCGGTCTCGACCACGTCGCGCGACTGCGCGATCTCGCCGACCGCGGTGGATGTCGTCGATTGCACCGCCTGCGAGGCATTGGCGATCTCGCGATTGGCCGAGACCATGGTCTCGGCCGTCTTCTGCAGATGGTGGAACCGCTCCGACTGACCGGCGACGCGGTTGGCGACCTCCTGGACGTTGCCGGCGATGTCGGCGAGCTCAACCCCGAGGCCGCCAATGCGATCGGCGAGCTGGTCTATGAGGCGTTCGGCCAGCGTCCGGTTGGATGACGCGTCCATGACTGCACGCTGCACGACGGACATGTTTGAACTTCCTCCAGTCGGAGTCGCCTATCGACTCACCAACGGCATTCCCATTCCCATTTCAAAGCGTGATTCGTTTTAATGCTGATTCGCGCTTTGCCGTCTTGCCTGAGCGTGCACTAGGTGCGCGATAACGTCAGGGTGAATTGTCATCGCGCTTCAGGTCTTTGCTCGTGCACGGTCTTTTCGGAAGCGCTCCGTACTTTCCGGGATCATGCTTTAAAGTTTGTAGGCGGTCCGGAACCCGCCCCAGTGTCGGCCCTGCACGCGGATCGGCACGTCGATCTCGCGCATCATCACCGTGTTGCCGTTGCCCATGTCGCGCGCGTAGCTCTGCACCAGATAGGAGCGCAGATTGCGCGCCGCAGCGAGGCCCGCGGGGTCGTTGAAGATGCGCCGGTTGCGACTGTTTGCCGTGTTCCAGGCGACATCGCCCGGGCACTGCGGATGCGAATAGATCTTGTTGTGCACCGGCAGGAAGCCGTTGCGGTCGACCATGGCGCAGAACGCCATGCGTGGATCCTTCGCCAGGAATGCTTCCTGGAAGGAGGGGAGGGCGCGGTCGGCCCAGTCGAGATATCTTGTGCGGTACTGCTGCGGATTGGTGCCTGATATTTCCGCGTAGTCGGTGTCGAAGAGATCGTCGAGCCTGACCTCGCCGCGCGCGACCGCCTGCTCGAAGATCCTCGTCAGCGCAGCGCCCGCTTCCATTGCGCGGGTCACGAACTCGGTGTTCTCTTCGTGGATCGACCAGAGCTTGTCCTCGATCTTTTCGCGCAGCTCGGCATTCGGCGCCTGGAACTGCGCCCGCGCGCCGGCCTTGGACTGCTCGGCGACGCGCAGGCGGCAGGCGCCGATATCCTGGAGCAGGCCGTCGATGGTCTCGTGCACCGAAAGCCTCGCTGCGTCCGCGCCGCCGATCAGGACGCCGTCCATCGCAATCTCGTAGACCGGCATCAATGCGCGGCCACCCCTGATCTCGAGCTTGAGATGGCAGGGCAGGCGCTCGGTCTTGCGGCGGTCGTCGCCGTCACTCTGCCTGAGCAGCACCGTGCAGCGCGATTTCAGCTTCTGCGCGAACGTCGTGACCGCCTTGCCGGCGCTGGAGACGCTTTCGCCATGCGCTTCCGCCGCCTTGGTGGCGGCATCGATCTCGGCGGCGCTGTCGCCGACGGATACGATGAATTGGGATGCGGTCGCGGCGTTGCCGGAGACTTCGCTGGTGGTCGCGGTCTGCTCGGCGACGGCGCCGTTGACGGTGTCGAACACCGGGCGGATCGCCTCGATCGCCTGCGAGATGCGGTGCACGGCTTCCGCCGAGCCTTCTGCATCCTTTTGCAGCGCTTCGATCTTCCTGGTGATCTCGTCGGTCGCGCTCTGGGTCTGCACCGCGAGCGCCTTCACCTCGGTCGCAACAACGGCAAAGCCTTTGCCGGCAGCGCCGGCGCGCGCCGCCTCGATGGTCGAGTTCAGCGCGAGCAGCGTGGTCTGGCGCGCGATCTGCGCGATCAGGTTGACGACGTTGCCGATCGCGGCGGAGGATTCGCGCAGGCGGTCGACATTGGCGCGGGCTTCCTGCGCGGCGGCGCTGGCAGCATCCGCAAGCTTGCCGGCCTCGCGGACCTGGGCGCCGATGCCCCGCGCGGACTGGGTGAATTTGTCGGCCGCGGTGGCAAAGGTGGTGGCGGTCGATTGCGCGGCGCTGCTGCGCCCCGTGAGCGCATCGGTGCGTTCGCGGATCGTCGCGAGCGTGTTGGCGGTCGCTTCCGCCCCGCCGGCGACCGATTGGGCGGCGCGCTCGAGCTGGCGGATCATCGCGCCGAGCTCGAGTTCCAGAAGCTCAAGAATTTCCTTGGCCGAATCGCCTTCCGGCGCAGCAACGGGCTCGGCCACGGCCTGGGTCACCTGCGGCGCTGCCGCGGCCTGTTCCGGCAGACGCTTCCGAAGGAATCCGAAGGCCATCAGGTTGCTCTTGTCGGGGGACGGGATGTGGATATTTTCACATCCCGAAATGAAGTCAGGGTTAACAGGTGCCTGATGGCGCGGCATCTGGCCCTACGATGCTACCTTCAAGTATACTCTTTCATTCCAGGGGGCTCGCGGCCTATAAGGCCCGCGCTTCGATCCCTTACATTGCCCCTGACCTTGGCTGACGATTCCTCGAGAGACCACGCATGGCCGGACATTCCCAATTCAAGAACATCATGCACCGCAAGGGGCGGCAGGATGCGCAGAAGTCGAAGCTCTTCGGCAAGCTCGCTCGCGAAATCACCGTCGCGGCCAAGCTCGGCACGCCGGATCCCAACATGAATCCGCGCCTGCGCGCGGCCGTGATCGCGGCGCGCCAGGAGAACATGCCGAAGGACAATATCGAACGCGCCATCAAGAAGGCGCTCGGCAGCGACGGCGAGAACTATGACGAGATCCGCTACGAGGGCTATGGCCCCGGCGGCGTCGCCGTCATCGTCGAGGCGCTGACCGACAACCGCAATCGCGCGGCCTCCGACATCCGCTCCTTCTTCACCAAATCCGGCGGAAATCTCGGCGAAACCGGCTCGGTGTCCTTCATGTTCGACCGCACCGGCATCATCGAATATGACCGCAGCGTCGCGTCAGATGACGCGGTGCTCGATGCCGCGATCGAGGCCGGCGCCGACGACGTGATCTCGAGCGAGAACGGCCACGAGATCTACGCCTCGACCGAAAGCTACCGCGATGTGGCCAAGGCGCTCGAGGCGAAGTTCGGCGAGCCGCGCAAGGCCGCGTTGATCTGGAAGCCGCAGAACACGGTCGCCGTCGATGACGAGACCGGCGAGAAGCTGCTCAAGTTGATGGACCTGCTCAACGAGCACGACGACGTCCAGAACGTCTACGCCAATTTCGAGGTGTCGGACGCGCTGATCGCGAAGATGGGCGGCTGAGGTCGTCTCGTGTCCCGGACGCGACGCGGCGTGAAACGCTGCGGCGCAGAGCCGGGACCCACGCTTCCCGTGCCGATGAGGGATGGGCCGCGGTTCAGCAGCGCATCACTGCGTGCTGCGCTGCGCCCGGGGCACGAGAGCTTAGTTCCCCTGTTACTTCCGTTCCGTTTCTGTTTCCCTCCCTCCGGCCAGCCGCTATCACTGGCCCATGACCGCGCCCCCGATTCGCCAGCCCGTCCGAATCATCGGCATCGACCCCGGCCTGCGCCGCACCGGCTGGGGCGTGATCGAGGCCGAGGGCAATCGCCTCGTCTATGTCGCCTGCGGCTCGGTGGAACCGCCGGACGGGCTACCGCTGTCGAGCCGGCTGCTCGCGATCCACGAGGGGCTCGCTGCCGTGCTCTCCAACCACAAGCCGATGGAAGCCGCGGTCGAGCAGACTTTCGTCAACAAGGACGGCGTCGCGACGCTGAAGCTCGGCCAGGCCCGCGGCGTTGCCATGCTGGCGCCCGCGATGTTCGGCATCACGGTGGCCGAATACGCGCCCAACCAGGTCAAGAAGACCGTGGTCGGCGCCGGTCATGCCGACAAGAACCAGATCGCGGTGATGCTGAAGATCCTGCTGCCCAAGGCCGAGCCGCCGTCGGCGGACGCCGCCGACGCCCTCGCCATCGCCATTACCCACGCCCATCACCGGCAGAGTGCCGCCCTGCGCTTGAAGGTGGTCGGGTTATGATCGGCAAGCTCAAGGGCCTGATCGATTCCTACGGCGAGGATTTCGTTATCCTTGACGTCGGCGGCGTCGGCTACCAGGTGCATTGCTCGACGCGCACGCTGCAGCATCTGCCCTCGCCCGGCGAAGCCGCCGTGCTCTCGATCGAAACTTACGTCCGCGAGGATCAGATCAAACTGTTCGGCTTCCGCTCCGACCAGGAGCGCGAATGGTTTCGCCTGCTCCAGACCGTGCAGGGCGTCGGTGCCAAGGTTGCTCTCGCCGTGCTCGGCACGCTGTCGCCGGCTGACCTCGCGAACGCGATCGCGCTGCGCGACAAGGCCGCGGTGTCGCGCACGCCCGGCGTCGGTCCCAAGGTCGCCGAGCGCATCGTCACCGAATTGAAGGACAAGGCGCCGGCATTCGCCAATGTCGATCCGCACGTCGTGCACCTCGCCGGCGCCGTCGACGACCAGCGCGCCCCGCGACCCGTCGCGGACGCGATCTCCGCGCTGGTCAATCTCGGCTACGGCCAGCCGCAGGCGGCAGCCGCCATTGCCACGGCGTCACGCAATGCCGGCGAGAATGCGGAAACCGCGCAGCTCATTCGCCTGGGTCTGAAAGAATTGTCAAAATAGACTATCCTGCGCGGCCGTTGACTGACGAAGGAATGTATTTCCCACCATGCTGAGCAATAAAGACAAGGAACTCATTGCCGCCGCGACCAAGGCGATCAGCCAGCGCTATCGCAACAAATGGCAGGAGGTGGGGGCTGCGATGCGCACCCGCGATGGCCGCATCGTCACGGGCGTGAACATCGACGCCTATATCGGCCGCAACGCGGTCTGCGCGGAGGCGATCGCGATCGGACGCGCCATTACGGAGACGGGCGATCACGGCATCGAGACCATCGTCGCGGTGCGTCATCCGAAGCCAGGCGAACCCGGCGATATCGCCGTCGTCTCGCCCTGCGGCATCTGCCGCGAGTTGATCCATGACTATGACGCCAAGGCGCGGGTCATCGTTCCCGACAACGGCCGCGAGCCGAAGGTTGCGAGCATCGGCGAGCTGTTGCCGAACAAGTACCGGCGAGGCAACGAGTGAACACGCCCTCCCGCATCGTCACGCCCGAGCGCCGCAGCGACGATGTCGGCGACACGGCGCTGCGTCCGCAGTCGCTCACCGAGTTCGTCGGCCAGCAGCAGGCGCGCAAGAACCTCTCCATCTTCATCGAGGCTGCGCGCAAGCGCGGCGAGGCGCTGGATCACGTGTTGTTCGTGGGGCCCCCCGGCCTCGGCAAAACCACGCTGGCGCAGATCGTGGCGCGCGAGCTCGGCGTCGGCTTTCGCGCCACATCGGGCCCCGTGATCGCCAAGGCCGGCGATCTCGCCGCGCTTCTGACCAATCTGGAAGAACGCGACGTGCTCTTCATCGACGAGATCCATCGCCTGAGCCCCGCAGTGGAAGAGGTGCTCTATCCCGCGATGGAGGATTTCCAGCTCGACCTCATCATCGGCGAGGGCCCGGCGGCGCGCTCGGTCAAGATCGAGCTCGCAAAGTTCACCCTCGTCGGCGCGACGACGCGTGCCGGCCTTCTCACCAATCCGCTGCGCGATCGTTTCGGCATTCCGATCCGGCTGAACTTCTATACGGTCGAGGAGCTGGAAGGTATCGTCAGCCGCGGTGCGCGCGTGCTCAATGTCGGCATGAGCCCGGATGGCGCCAACGAGATCGCGCGCCGCGCCCGCGGCACGCCGCGCATCGCCGGCCGGCTGCTCAGGCGGGTGCGCGATTTCGCTTCGGCTGCGAACGCCGATACCATTGATCGCGAGATCGCCGACCATGCGCTGAGCGCGCTCGAGGTCGATGCCGCGGGCCTGGACGCCATGGACCGGCGCTACCTCTCGACGATCGCGCTGAACTATGGCGGCGGCCCGGTCGGCGTCGAGACCATGGCGGCCGCGCTGTCCGAGCCGCGCGACGCGATCGAGGACATCATCGAGCCCTATCTGATCCAGTGCGGCTATCTCCAGCGCACCCCGCGCGGCCGTCTCCTCACCACGCACGCCTTCCGCCATCTCGGCCTTGCTGAGCCCTCGCGCGATACGGCACAGTTCGGCTTGTTCGGCACGGACGAGAGCGACGACTAGAGCGACGTTGAACCCACCTGTTTTGTGCTCCCACTAATGCGGACCCGCGGCGATCGGGGGCGCCGTTACTGCACATTGGCTGGAGTGGGAAGAATGGGGCTGAGTGAGCACGCAACACTGCTTGAAACCATCGCGTCCGCACCGCAACTGCGGACGCCTGACGAGACTGAAGCGCTTCTCGATCCGATGCCGCTGGCCGAGCTGGCCTCGATGTGGTGCGCGCTTCAGCGCGTCAGCCGGCGCGACCAGGCCGGCAGTGTCTGGGCGCTAAAACTCTATTTCGATCGTCTGCCGCATCGCCGGCCGCAGTGTGCGCTCGATCTCATTCTTGACGTGCTGAGGACCGAGACCGACAAGCCGACGGTGATGCAGCTCAACGACAAGTTCTTGCTGGCGCTGCTCTACGCCCACGGCGACGAGGTGATCGTGCGTATCGAGCATGAGGCGAAGCACAATGCGCGGCTGCGGTGGCTGCTCGGGGGCGTGCATCTGGGCGAGCAGGAGCCGCTGATGCGGCGCATCGCCGGGATCGCCAATGATGCGGCCTGGCATGCCGATCACATGGCCCAGCGCACTCCGCGCGGGCCGCTCGATTGCGCTGGCCTGTCGCTGTCCGAGCTGGCGCAGGCCTGGATCGAGCAATATTCCAGGTCCGACCGCGACCAGGACGACAGTCTGTTCGTGATCATGGATTTCGAGCGCGATTTGCGCGAGGATGATCCCGACCGGATGATCGACCTGATCCTGGAGATCCTCAAGGTGGAGTCCAATCCCGTGCTGCTGTCGCTGCTGGCGGCAGGCCCTCTCGAGGACGTGATCAGCCTGCGCACGATCGACCGTATCGAGCGCGAGGCCCGCGCCGACAGGCGATTCCATGACTTGCTCGGCGGCGTCTGGTATTACCGGGCGTCCGACGAATTGAAGACGCGTCTGGATGCGCTGGTCGGCGCGAGGGACCGTTAACGTTTCTGCTGACGATCTGCACAAACGCAACCGAATTCCGCTACAATCGCTCGTCACTCTCTGCCTGCATCACGGGTAAGGATCTCATGTTTTCTCGGCGGCATCTCTTGCGATTGATGGGCGGGTTCGGCGCCTTTGGCGTCTCGACCGCGGCCTATGGCTTCGGCGTCGAACCGGCGCAGCTGCGAGTGACCCGCTACGACCTCTCGCCGTCGCAATGGCCTTCCGATTTCAGGCTGAAGATCGCGGTCATCGCCGATCTCCACGCCTGCGATCCCTGGATGTCGCTCGATCGGATCGAGGGCATCGTTGCGCGCACCAATGGCCTCGCCCCCGATTTGACCGTCCTGCTCGGCGATTACGTCGTCAGCCAGCGCCATATGAGGCGGGCCATTCCGGCGGGCGAATGGGCGTCGGTGCTGAGTCGTCTGAAGGCGCCGCTCGGTGTGCACGCGATCCTGGGCAATCACGATTGGTGGGACGACCGGACCGTGCAGCGCGAAGGCAAGGGGCATCCGGTTGCACGGCAGGCGCTGGAAGCCGCCGGGATTCCGGTCTACGAAAATGACGCGCAGCGCCTGGTCTACGCGGGCCGTCCGTTCTGGCTCGCTGGGCTCGGCGATCAACTCGCCTATGTGCCGGCGCGACGCTTTCGTCCCCTCCGCCGCGTTGGCGTCGACGATCTCGCCGTCACGCTCGGCAAGATCACCGACAGCGCACCCGTAATCCTGCTCGCGCATGAGCCGGACATTGCCGCACGCGTGCCGTCGCGCGTCGCGCTGCAGCTCTCCGGTCATACCCACGGTGGCCAGGTGCGGCTGCTCGGTTGGTCGCCGATTGCGCCGTCGGGACAGGAACTCTCCTATGGCCATATCCGCAAGAATTGCGACATCATCGTCTCCGGCGGGCTCGGTTGCAGCCTCATGCCCTTCCGCCTCGGTGTTCCCCCGGAAATCGTGCTGGTGACACTTGGAAATGCAGGGCAGGCGGTGTCGTAGCCACTGCTTGCGCGTTGGGCTGATTTGCGCAAAACACGAAGCTTCGACAATGAACCGAGGCTCGCGACGTGACAGCCCATCTCGACGGCGAGATCCGCAACGGCCGCCACCACATGCAGGTCCGCGTCTACTACGAGGACACGGATTTTTCCGGCATCGTCTATCACGCCAACTATCTGCGTTTCATGGAGCGCGGCCGCACCAATCATCTGCGGCTGATGGGCGCTGAGCAGCAGGCGCTGTTCGAGCAGGCGGAGACGGAAGACGCCGGCTTCGCCTTCGTGGTGCGCTCGATGCATCTGGATTTCCTGAAACCCGCGCGCATGGATGACGTGCTCGACGTCGTGACCTGGCCGATCGCGGTGAAGGGCGCCTCGATCATGCTGGCACAGGAGATCCGGCGCAGCGAGGACGTGCTGGTCAAAGCCGAAGTGCGCGTCGCCTTCATCAGCGGTGGCCGCGCCCAGCCGATCCCGAAATCGATCCGCAACCTGATGAAGGCCGATGTGATTTCGAAATGAGCCAATAGGGAAGGGGCCATCGACTTCCAGCCGCGCGAGCGTAGATTTGCGTGTCCCCAACCGATGAGGCCAGCCATGTCGCGTCCGCCGCTTCCGCCCTTCACGAGAGAGACCGCCGCGCAAAAAGCCCGCATGGCCGAGGACGCCTGGAATTCGCGCGATCCGCAGCGCGTCGCGCTCGCCTATACCGAGGACAGCCGCTGGCGCAATCGCTCGGAAGTCTTTCACGGGCGCGAGGCGATCGTGGCGTTTCTCACCCGCAAATGGGCAAAGGAGCTCGACTACCGCCTGATCAAGGATCTCTGGGCTTTCGACGGCAACCGCATCGCTGTGCGCTTCCAGTACGAATGGCACGATGCGAGCGGCCAGTGGTATCGCTCCTACGGCAACGAGCAGTGGGAGTTCGACGAGCACGGATTGATGAATCGGCGCGAGGCGTCGATCAACGACATCGCGATCGCGGAGGGGGATCGTCGCTTCCACTGGCCCGCGCCGGGGCCAAGGCCTGCGGATGTGGCGGGGCTGGGCGACAGTCCGTTCTAGCTTCCAGGAATACCATTGCCCCTCATGGTGAGGAGCCGCGAAGCGGCGTCTCGAACCATGAAGGCCTCCGCCGCTGCATCTCGGTCTCTATCCTCCGCGACGCGCGTAAGTGCGCGCTCCTGAGGATGAGGAGATGGACTTTCGGGTCAGAAACCTCGCGATCGCGCCGCCCAGTTTCGCGCTGTCCAGCGGCTCGGCCAACGAGGCTTTCGCGGTGGCGACGACGTCGTCCGGCGCATGGCCTTCGCGGAGCGCGCAGCAGACTTGCGCGAAGCCCGCGTCGAATTCCGGATGCGGCTGCACCGAGAGCGTCGTGCCGTTGGCGTAGAGCAGGCCGGCGCGCGGTGCGAATTCCGAGTACAGGATCGTCCGCGCGTCCCGCGGTGGCTCGATGACCTGGTCCTGGTGCGAGCAGGCGATGGCGAGCTGCTCGCCGCCGATGACGCCGTTATCAGGCGCCACCTGATAGACGTGCCGGCCGATGCCCCAGCCCTTGTCCGATTTGCGGACCACGCCGCCGAGTGCCTGCGCGATCAGTTGGTGCCCGAAGCAGACCCCGACCATCGGCGTCTCGTTGGCATGGGCGCTGCGCACGAATTCTTCGAGCGGCGCGATCCAGTCGAGCCCGTCGTAGACGCCGGCCGCCGCGCCGGTGATCAGGATCGCCTCCAACTGGTGCGGGTCAGGAAGCGCCTCGCCATCGGGAATGCTGACGACGTCGAACGCAGCAGAAGGATCCTCAGTGCGGATCATGTGTTCGAACATGTCCGGAAAGGAGCCGTGGCGTTCGCGATATTTGCGAGGGACGGCTCCCGTCTCGATGATGGTGATGCGTGCCATGTGTTCCTCGGTTAAGAGATTGTGCGTGCCTGCGCAAGCTCAGTCGCGCCTTGCCTCCTGTTGTGTTCCGCTCTCCAGAAGCCTGCTCTCCTTGCGGACTTCATTGAGGAAGGCCTTCGCCAGGCGCGACAGCGGCTCTGCTTCCGACCACAGCATGTAGGCGACCGCGCGCGTCGACGGCGCGAATGTCCGCACGACCAGGCCGTTGCCGCCGTTCTGCCGCGGCGAAAATGGATCGACCACCGCCGCGCCGACGCCGGCGGCCGCGAGCACGCAGGCCGTGTTGCAGTAGCGCACCTCGACGGTCGGCTGGAATGGCGCGCCTGCACGGGCAAAACTGTCGCGCACGGCTTCGCCCAGCCGGGTGCCGCGTTCGAGCCCGATGAAGGGCAGGCCGACGAGATCGGAGGCGGAGACGACCGGCTGCGCGGCGAGCGGATGCGTTGGCGGTAGGACGCAAACCATCTCCCCGGTATGCACCACCTCATGAGCGATGCCGGGATGGTGGGTGAGACCAAGCGCGAAACCGAGCTCGGCGACATGGCTCAGCACGCCCTCGATGATACCCTCGTAGCGACGAACGTCGAAAAAGACCCGCGTCTCCGGACGGCGGCGCAGGAAGCCGGACAGGGCAGAGGGAATGATGCTGTAGGCGAGCGGCGGCGTCGCCACGAGCGACAGATGCCCCGAGCGGTTCTCCCGCAGATCGCGCACACGGCTTTCGAGCTTGGCATGGAGCGCGAAGATCGCCTCGCTCTCCTTGTAGAGCGCCATCGCTTCTGCGGTCGGGAACAGGCGGTTGTTGACGCGCTCGAACAGCGCAAAGCCCGCCTGCGCCTCCATCGTCTTCAGTGCGTTGCTGACCGCGGGTTGCGAGAGCGCCAGCTCGTCCGCCGCCGCGACCGTGGTGCGGTGGCGAATGACGGCACGCAGGATCTCGAGCTGGCGCAGGTTCATATAAGTCCTGATTATACTCTCGGCCAAAATATCATAGCACAATGAATTGCTTTTCAACTCCCGTTTCCGCGTAATGGCCGCGGATTTGCACGCTGGATCAAAGAGTTCTTTCGCCCAATGAGGCAGCAGCGCGCACAGATTGGAGGCAGTCTTGGTTCGTGTCCTTCGCGCCGCCGCCGCCCAGATGGGGCCGACGCAAAAAGCCGATACGCGCGCGCATACGCTTGACCGGATGCTGAAGCTGCTGGAGGAGGCGGCCGCGCGTGGCGCCAGCCTCGTGGTATTTCCTGAGCTTGCCTTCACCACCTTCTTTCCGCGCTGGCTGCTCGAAGGCACGGCGCTTGACCACTATTTCGAGCGCGGCATGCCGAACCCGGCCGTCGCAAGGCTGTTCGAACGCGCGCATGCGCTCCGCGTCGGCTTCTATGTCGGTTATGCCGAGCTGACAGCAGACGGCCGCCGCTACAATTGCTCCATCCTGGTCGATCGCGACGGCGAGATTCTCGGCCGCTATCGCAAGGTGCATCTGCCGGGCTCGGTCGAGCCGCGGCCGGGCGCGCGCTATCAGCAGCTCGAGAAGCGCTATTTCGAATATGGCGATCTCGGCTTTCCAGCCTTCCGCGCCGGCTCGGCCTGGGCCCACGCGATCATGGGCATGATGATCTGCAACGACCGGCGCTGGCCGGAATCCTGGCGCGTGCTCGGTCTGCAAGGCGTCGAGCTCGTCTGCATCGGCTACAATTCGGCGGCCTATGATCCCAATGGCGGCACGACGGAAGACGCGAGCCTTCGCACCTTCCACTCGACGCTGGTGACGCAGGCCAACGCCTACATGAACGCGACCTGGGCGATCTCGGTAGCAAAGGCGGGCGAGGAGGACGGCTCCGGATTGATCGGCGGCTCCTGCATCGTCGATCCCAACGGCCGCATCGTCGCTCAGGCCGAGACGCTGACCGATGAGGTGATCGTCGCCGACATCGATCTCGACCTCTGCCGTCAGGGCAAGGACAAGATGTTCAACTTCGCCGCCCACCGGCGGCCGGAGCAATACAGGGTGATCACCGAACGCGCTGGCGTCATCGAGCCGGCCGTTCTCGACGCGGACTAACAATCAGACAGCCGATTGCGGCGTTGGAAGGAGCTGACATGACACGCCTCTCGCACTTCCTGAAGACCGCAGCGTTGGCCGCCGTGACGTCCGCGCAGGCGGCCGAGCTTCCGGCGGAGATCAAGCAGGCAGGCACGTTGAAGCTCACGGTCAACTCGACCTACGCGCCGATGGAATATCGCGATCCCGCGACGGGTGAACTCGTCGGGCTCGACATCGATCTTGCGAACGAGCTCGCCAAGCGGCTCGGCGGCCTCAAGATCGTCTGGAGCGAAACGCCGTTTGCCGAGCTGATCCCCTCGCTCCAGACCAAGCGCGCCGATTTTATCATCAGCGGTATCTCGGATCGCGCCTCGCGGCGCGAGACCGCGGATTTCGTCGACTATCTCACCACGGGCCCGCAGTTCTTCGTCATGGCCGAGAGTGAGGCGAAAGCCGCGACCGATCTCTGCGGCAAGAAGGTCGGCACCACGCGCAGCACCAGCTTCCCGGTCGAGATCGAGAAGTGGAGCAAGCAGAATTGCGAGGCGGCCGGCAAGCCGGCCATCCAGTACGTTCCCGGCGAGAACTCGATCGACGTCCGCAACCAGCTCAAGCAGGGCCGCATCGACGCCGCCGTGCAGGGCAGCGAGACCTTGCCCTATGCGCAATCGCAGGAGGCCGGCAAGTACCGCGTTGTCGGCGAGCCCTTCGCCAAGGGTTTTCAGGGCGTCATGTTCCGCAAGGATGATGCGGCCCTGCGCGAGGTGGTGACGGACAAGCTCGCCGCCATGATCGCCGATGGATCCTACAAGGCTATTCTCGACAAATGGGGATTGGGCGCGAACGCCGTCGAGAAGCCCTTGATGAACGCGGCGCCGCAATGAAGGCCGCGCCCGCACTCGCGGAGGGATTTCCCGACCTGTCCGGGCTGCACGTCGCGCGCGAGCCGCACTGGTTTCGCTGGCTCAGCGCGGCGCTGATCGTTCTGGTGCTGGCTGCCATTGGCCGCGCCTTCGCGGGCGGCCAGATCGAATGGTCCTATGTCAGCCGCTTCCTGACGGCGAAAGTGATCATCGAGGGCATCGTCAATACCATGGTGATGGCTGTGCTCGCGATGGCGCTCGGTATTGTCCTCGGCGTGGTCGTGGCGATCATGCGGCTGTCGCCGAATCCGGTGCTGAAGTCCGTGGCTGCCGGCTACACCTGGCTGTTCCGTGGCACGCCGCTGATCCTGCAACTGCTGTTGTGGTTCAATCTTGCACTGGTGTTTCCGACCATCGGCATTCCCGGCCTGTGGAGCGCCCGCGCGGTCGATGTCATGACGCCGTTCCTTGCGGCACTGCTCGGGCTCGGCATCAACCAGGGCGCCTACACCTCCGAGGTGATGCGCGCCGGCATGTTGTCGGTCGACATCGGGCAATATGAGGCGGCGCAGGCGATCGGCATGGGGCGCTTGCGCGCGCTGCGCCGGATCATCTTGCCGCAGGCGATGCGGGTCGTGATTCCGCCGATCGGCAACGAGTTCATCGGCCTCGTCAAGGCGACCTCGCTCGCCAGCGTCATCCAGTATCCGGAGGTGCTGCACAACGCGGAAAACATCTACTACGCCAACTCGCGCGTGATCGAGCTGCTGATCGTCGCCGGGCTCTGGTACCTCCTAGTTGTGTCGATCCTGACGCCGCTCCAGATGCTGCTCGAGCGACGCTTTGCCCGCGGCACATTGCGGTTTGCCCGATGACAAAGCCCCTCGTCGCGATCCGCTCCGTTAGCAAGCATTTTGGAGAGTTCCAGGCTCTCAGAAGCGTCTCGCTCGACGTGTGGCCCGGCGAGGTGATGTGCCTGATCGGCGCGTCCGGCTCGGGCAAGACCACGCTGCTCCGCTGCGTCAACCAGCTCACGACGATCGACAGTGGCGGCATCTGGCTCGATGGCGAGCTGCTCGGCGTGCGCGAGGAGGGCGGGCGGCTCTATCGCCTGACCGAGCGGCAGATCGCGCGGCAGCGGCTGAAGACCGGCATGGTCTTTCAGCGCTTCAACCTGTTCCCGCACAAGACCGCGCTGGAGAACATCACCGAAGGCCCGGTGCAGGTGCAGGGCAGGAAATCCGACGAGGTGCGCGGTGAAGCCATCGAGCTCCTCAGGCGTGTCGGCCTTGCGACCAAAGCTGATTCTTATCCCGCGCAGCTCTCGGGCGGCCAGCAGCAGCGTGTCGCGATCGCGCGGGCGCTCGCGATGAAACCAATGCTGATGCTGTTCGACGAGCCGACCAGCGCGCTCGATCCCGAGCTCGTCGGCGAGGTGCTCGCTGTGATGAAGAAGCTCGCGCAAAGCGGCATGACCATGATGGTGGTGACGCATGAGCTCGGCTTCGCCCGCGAGGTCGCCGACCGCGTCGTCTATATGGACCAGGGTGCGATCGTCGAATCCGGGACGGCATCCGACGTGCTCGGCGCGCCGCGCGAGGCGCGTACCAAGGCTTTTCTTTCCGCGGTGATCTGAATGGGGGCGTTTCGATGATGAGAGTGTTGGTTGCGGCGGCATTGGTTTGTGCGACAACGGCATCAGTGATGGCGATCGAGCTGCCGGCCGAGATCGCCAAACGAGGCAGCATCAAGGTCGCGCTGGTGCCGAACTATCCGCCAATGGAGTTCCGAGATCCCGCCACCAACGCGCTGTCCGGCTTCGACATCGATCTCGGCGAGGCGCTCGGTCGCAAGCTCGGCGTCAAGGTCGAATGGCAGGAGACCAGTTTCGCCGAGTTCATGCCGTCGATCTCGACAGGCCGGGTGGACGCGATCCTGTCGGGTTTCACCGATTATGCGACTCGGCACGAGATCGCGTCCTTCGTCGATTACTTGCGCAGCGGTCCGAAATTCTTCGTGCAGCAATCCCGCGCAGCCGAGTTCAAGGACATGGCCGCGCTGTGCGGCAAGAAGGTTGGCGCCAGCCGCCGCACCATGTTCCCGGCCGAGATCGCGGCGTGGAGCGAGAAGAATTGCGGCGGCAACCAGATCCAGTTCGTCGGCACCGACGGCTCGGCCGATGCGCGCACGCAGCTCAGGCAGGGCCGCATCGACGCCGCCGTGCAGGGCAACGAGACGCTGCCCTATATCATGGACCTGGAGCCCGGCATCTATGCGCCGGTCGGCGACGCCTTCGCGACGCAGTTCACGGGCATCGCGCTGCCGGTCAAGGAAAAGGCGCTTCAGCAGGCGATGGTCGAGGCCATCGATGCGCTGATCGCTGATGGCACCTATCGTGCGCTGCTGGCGAAATGGAAATTGAACGACAACGGAATAGAGAAGGCGACCATCAATGCTGGACAGTAAGGCACTTCAGAGCATCCCGCTCATCCCGGCAAACACCGCGGACCCTGCGCCCCACTATCCCTGGCCAAAACCCTATACGTCGGCGATGTTCCTGTCGTTCGACGTAGACGCCGAGAGCGCATGGACCAGCAAGGATGCGCTTCACGCACAGCGCCTGATCACTATGAGCTATGGCGGCTTTGAGGCGCGCGTCGGCACGCCGAAGCTGCTGGAGCTGCTCGATCAGCTCGATCTCAAGGCGACCTTCTTCGTCACGGGATGGTCGGTCGATGCGCATCCGGCGATGGCCGAATCCATTCTCAAGGCCGGCCACGAGATCGGCCATCACGGCTATCATCACCTTTTGCCCGATCCCGGCGATCCCTGGATCGAGGAGGAGCTCGAGCGCGGTTTTGACGCACTGAAGCGCCGGCTCGGCGTCAGGCCGATCGGCTACCGCGCGCCCTATGGCGAGTTCACCGAGGAGCTGCGCGCAGCGCTCGTGCGCCACGGCATCGTCTATACG